>JANLVW010000365.1:0-10163 GCA_031364205.1 Ferruginibacter sp. | reverse complement strand
ACGGCTAATGATACTTTTAAGTTTTTCATTTTATAAATTTTTAGTAGTTTGTAATTAAATATCTTTTTTAAAAAATATATATTTATTATGTAAAAATAACAACAGCATAATTTGAAATAAAACAAAGTTTGAGTTGTTTTAATTATTGCAAATAATAAAATGATTGTCTGAAACCCTTGATTGTACGTAGTTTAAAGCTATCTATATAATTATTTCCAAGTGTTTTTTTATAAAGATTTTATTGATAATTTCGCTTGCGGCTTAAATTATATTTCTCTGATAAAATAGCACTAATAGACTTTTTATACACTTTTGCCTCTAGCCACGAAATAATATCGAGATAAGCAAATGTTCGGGCTTCATATCTGTTGGTTTCCAGAACTTTTATTTTTTCTAAAAAAGTTTCAAGTTCATACTGCATGTTAATTCTTGTAACATGAAATGATTTGCGTAAAAATTTGAACATCTCTTCTTCCACCAGGGTAAGATTATCTTTTTTTGACATAAATCTGTAAACAGATTTTGTCAGGTATTCCATCAAATCATAATTACCAATTTCATAATGTGCAATTAAATGCATCAACCTTGCATAACCCTGTAAGTCACTTTCACCGCCAAAATTTTCATTGATAATTTTTTGCAGATAATCTATACAAATATCATAGTCACCATTACCAAAATAAAGACTTGCTATTTTATAATTAAAAACCATTATGCGGTGTTCATCAATAAATAACTCATTCTTTTTTAAGACCTGTAAAATATGAGGCACATCGGCAATACCATCTTTAAACGTTCCCAACATACAGTACTGGTTTATCTTTGCGCTGTTTATATAAATAAAAGCCTGCGTGCGAAAATTATCATGTAGCCTGACTCTGTCTGATAAAGCAAATTTTTCAAACTGTTTTAGTACTTTATTAAATTGCAGATAATTCCGTAAATCAAAATGTGCATTTAAAAGTGTGTGCAATCCTTTTATATAGTGCCCTGTTTCCACTCGCATCATTAGTGGTTCTTCACCAAATATATCTACCCATTTTTGACTGTATCTGTAATACTTTAAAAAATCAAGTTTAATATATGCATACCAGCTCAGGCTTTGATACAAAAATAACTTTTCATAAAAACCATTAGGGGTCAGTGCGTTTTCGGGTAAATGTGCTTTAAGGTATATTTCCAGTTTATCTTCATCCCTATAGTTTCTTGCATGGCCATTCTGTATAAACCAACTGTAGAGCAGCATGGCAAGATTACTGAGTTTTGTAAGCTTGTTTATTCTGTCATTAACTTCATTTACTTCCTCTGATAATTGTTCTGCCCGGGTTTGCATTGTTCGGGTAATATGCAAAGTTTCAATACGCTTTTCAAGCGTAATAGCTGCAAGTAAAAAATTTACTTTTTTATTGGTCTTTGCTGTTTCTTTTGCCTTGTCAAGAATTTTAAGACTTTGAGAAAAGAGACCTTTTTTATAAAGAATATGTGCAAAATCAAACTGTTCATTTAATTGCAGATCTATACTTTCTGTACTTTTAAGCAAACGTAAACTTGCAAGAAGCTGTTTGTATAAATGAACTTTAATATTAGCAAGCTGTGGCTTTTCAATTGTTTTTAATTTTTTTAAAAGCAATGCCTCATCGTACTTAATAAGTTTATCCAGTGCGTCGAACAATTCAATCACTTTTAAATCTTCATTGCCGGAACTGCGTTTTATATACAACTTAAAATGTCGCTTTTCAGATTTTTCCAAAGAACAAATCAGTTGAAATAAAGTATCAGTAAAATTGTTGGACATAATTGATTTACCATTTTAAAATTCAATACAGTAAAGGATTTCAGTAATAAAGAGTAAATTTTAAGGTAATAAAATGAAAGCAAAGTTATTTATACCCATAAAACTATCAATACTACTTTTAATGTAGAAACAACAAATTAAACAGAAACAAAAAGGGAACCATTTTAACAATCTGTATTTAGCCACAGTTTGTTTTATAACAAAGGAAATACAAATAAAAATAGTTTAAAAATTTCGAATAACAAGCAATCGTTAAAGCCGCTCTGTTTCTACAGAGGGGCTTGTTTTGTATAAAATATTATGTAAATTTCCTCCTTACTTTTACAAAACATTCTTATATGCTTACTGTTGCAATTATCGGCTTTGGTTTATCGGGAAGATATTTACAGGCACCGTTTTTTGAAGCCAATGAAAATTACTTTTTAAAAACTATTCTTTCCAATCATCAAAACCCAAAACAATTTTTTCCTTCCGTAAATGTGGTTAAAAATATAGAAGATATTTTTAATGATCCGTCTATTGATCTTGTAAGCATTTGCTCTCCAAACAAAACACATTATAATTATGCAAAGCTTGCTTTAAATGCAGGCAAACATGTATTGGTTGAAAAACCATTTACAGCATTTAGCAAACAGGCTATGGAATTAATTTCGTTATCAAAATCAAAAAACAAAATACTTTCGGTTTTTCAAAACCGCAGATTTGACAGCGATTTTTTAACTGTTAAAAAATTAATTGATAGTAATAAACTTGGTAAAATTTTCAACTTTGAAATTCATTATAACAGATTTAAACCCGAATTAAATTTAAAAAAATGGAAGGAAACAAATGAGGAAGGAAGTGGAATTATCTATGACCTTGGAGCACATATAATTGATCAGGCCATTGCGCTCTTTGGTATTCCATTAAATATTTGGGGGCAATTGTTTACGCAACGTAAAAATTCAATAATACAGGATGCTTTTGATATAAAACTGGATTACGGTAAATTAAAAGTAACGCTCCGTTCAAGTTTAATTGTTCCCGAAAAATCTCCCCGTTATATAATTCATGGTTCAGAAGGTTCATTTATTAAATATGGTTTAGATGTGCAGGAAGATAACTTAAAATCAGGTATGAAGCCTACCGATTTTGGTTTTGGCATTGAGCCAATAGAACAGCAGGGCACAATGTTCACTCACCATGAAAGTGAAACTACCTCACAACCTTTAAACACGGAACGGGGAAACTGGGCGTTACTTTTTGAAAACCTTCACGAGGCAATTGTTTTTGAAAGAGAATTGATAATAAAACCTCAGGATGTATTACAACAAATAAAAATTATTGAAACAGTTATTAATAAATAGCCAGGGTTTTTTGTAAATTCAATAATCTTAAACGCATAATAATGATAAAGAAATACACACCTAGCCTTTTAATACTGATTATATTATTTGCATCCTGCACAACTAATAATCCTAATTATGATTATAATCAACCTGTATATCTAGCGCCTGGTGTTGGGTTAGGTACTATAATAGCAGTAGTTATATCCTGGTCCAGAAACAAATCAATTCTATGGGCAATTCTGCATGGCATTTTTGGATGGTTCTATGTAATCTATGCAATCATTGTAAGTAAAAAATAAAAAGAGCCGCCGGTCACCACAACCAACGGCTCAATTTTATAATATTGCCTTACCTCTGAAACTACTTTACAATTTTTTGACTGCCAATTACTTTACCCTCTACTGAAATTGTAGCAAAATAAGTACCGCCAGGCAGATTGCTTAATCCTTCAATTTGAAGGTCGTTGAAACCTTTGCTTACATTAGATTTTTTATTTATTATTGATTCACCTGAAATATTTATAATTCTAACTTCAGCACTATTGTTTTTCTGTTGCTGTAAACCTTAAAATTAAGCACTCAGTAAACGGATTAGGGGAAACCTGAATATCAACTTTACTTATTGGTTTTAAACCTACAATTAATATAGAACTGTAAGAGAATTTACCTTCTTTGTCAAATTGCTTTAGACGATAGTACATAACATCTTTATTTCCTAACAATGAAGCGTTGTCTTTAAAAGCATATTCTTTTTTGGTGCCATTTTAAAAACCATCTAAAGCAATACCTATAGAAGCAAAATCTTTACCTGTAATTGAACGCTCAATTTTAAAATAGTTATTATTTGTTTCCTGTGTTGTAACCCAGTTTAAAACTACTGACTTGTTAACAGCATTGCCGGTAAAAGAAAGATATTTTACAGGCAATGGACCTGCAACTGCATAATTAAAACCTTTAAAGTAAATTCCATTTTGTCTTGTAACTGCATATCCATATCCGTTGTTTGCTCCAGCTTTATAAATAAAACTACTTACCAAAGCATTACTTACAGTAAACATAACCTGTTTTGCTGAAGTATCTACTCCGGGGTATTCTATTCCACCAATATTAGTAGCTGTAACTTGAGACTCACTTTGCACTACACTTGTCTGTAATGCATTAGATAGATATGAAACAATACCACCTACCCCCAAATCTAAAACATCTACTTCATGTAAAGAACCGCTACCATCAATATCCATTGCTGTTACACTCAATGAATCTAACTCTAAAGGATTTCCGTTGGCATTTAAATATTCAATTTTAAATTCAACTAACCCATTGCTGTTTGCAGGTACTTTAATAGCAGGGGAAAAAGCTTCAGGTTTTGTTAAGGTATTATAGTCGAATATTGCTACAGTTGCACCATCTGTTGCGCTCACGATAGTAACAAGGGCATTTGTATTTTTAGCCACATCTAAAAATAGATATTTGGAACCTACCGAATAACCTGACCCACTAAGTAGTGTCGGAATAGAAAGGAAAGGAACATTAAAACTATTTGTTTGACCGGATTGTCCCTGAGCTTGGGTGTTTAAAGAAATAATTAAAATCAGAGCTACGAGAATAAGGCTTTTTATCTGGGTAAAAATTTTTTTCATTTTTTGTGGTTTTGTAATTAAAAATCAGCTAACAGAGGTTAAAAAGCTTTAACTATTATGTTTTTGCTAATTACTGCTACTGAATTTTTTCAGAAAAAAATAATAACGGAGGTAATCGTATTTAATAATTTCTTAAAACAAAAATAGTATTTTTTCGGAAAGCTCCAAATATTTTTATAGTAAAATTACGGTATTACAAGTGGAAATACTTATAAACGAGTGTAAATAAAGAATTTACAAAACGAAATAAGTAATAAATATTCTACAAAATAAATTTTAATTCAAGATTTTTAAACTAAGAATAAAACATGAAATTCCTGTTTTTATATTTTTTTGTAGCATTAAAATTGCCTAATTAAATCAATTATGAATAAAATACCACTGGCTGAGCGGTTACGACCAAAAGCAATTGACCAATTAATAGGGCAAAACCATCTTACAGGCAAGGGAAGTATTCTCAGAACTGCTGTGGAAAACGGAAATATACCTTCCATGATATTTTGGGGACCACCTGGAGTAGGTAAAACTACCATAGCAAATATCATTGCGGCTACTTTAAAGCAACCATTTTTTTTGCTGAGTGCAATTTCTTCCGGCGTTAAAGACATTAGAGAGGCGATTGAAATGGCACAAAAAAGCAAAGGTGCAATATTATTTATAGACGAAATACACCGGTTTAATAAAGGACAGCAAGATGCTTTACTTGGTGCAGTAGAAAAAGGAATAATCACTCTAATAGGAGCTACAACTGAAAATCCTTCTTTTGAAGTAAACAGTGCTTTATTAAGTCGCTGCCAGGTTTATGTTTTAAAAGCCCTGAACGAAGAAGATCTAATCCTTCTGTTAAATCATGCTTTAAAAACAGATGATGATTTAAAAAACAGAGAGATAATCCTGCAGGAAACCGAAGCGCTTATAAATATTTCTGGAGGAGATGCGAGAAAATTATTGAATTTACTTGAGCTTATAACAAATGCATCTGCAAAAGATGTTGAGTTGGTAATTACAAATGAACTTGTAATGAAAGTTGCTCAACAGCGAATTGCTATGTATGATAAAAATGGCGAACAGCATTACGACATTATTTCTGCTTTTATAAAAAGCATGCGAGGTAGCGATCCAAATGCGGCTGTTTATTGGCTGGCACGCATGATAGAAGCGGGCGAAGATGTAAAATTTATTGCCCGACGGATGGTAATTTTTGCCAGCGAAGATATTGGGAATGCCAATGCAAATGCATTGCTTTTAGCCAGCAATACTTTTCAAGCTGTAAATATTATTGGCTTTCCTGAAAGCAGAATAATATTATCGCAGTGCGCTGTTTATCTGGCAACATCATTAAAAAGCAATGCGTCTTATAAAGCCATAAACGAAGCTTTGGCAGCTGTTAAGAATTTTGGAGATTTACCTGTTCCACTACATTTGCGCAATGCACCTACAAATCTTATGAAGAATATGAACTACGGAAAAGATTATAAATATGCTCATAGTTTTAATAACAATTTTATCAGTTTAGAATTTATGCCGGAGAAAATTACCGGAACTAAATTTTACGAACCCGGAGATAATGCAAGGGAAGAGGAAATAAGAAAATTTTTAAAAGTAAGGTGGAAAGAAAAATATAATTATTAATAATGAAATTTAAAATGATCTTATTTAAACTGTCAAATTAATGTGCACATAAAAAATAAAATAAATAGCCGTGCAGACATTGAAACTTTTCTTCATTTATTTTACAGCCGTATAGTTAGGGACACCACGATAAAATAATCTTTACAAAAATATTTCCGATTAATATGATACATCACATTCCAATAATAACAGACTTTTGAAAATCCATTTTACTGGATCATCCTGTATACAAAAAGAATGCTATGAGAGTGCATTTTGAAATAAATAAAAAATTCTCCATAAAAAAATATTTTGATACCTGGCTCCATTTATTCACATATGTATAGATGAATTATTTTTTGGGGAAAAAGTTTTCTTGCAAAAAAAGTGCAGCAGGAATCGATGATTTTATGCAACTTAAAATAAATAAAATAAATTCGCAAAATGGATAATGTAGAATGGCATTGTAAAATGTTTACAGAACTTAATGTTACCGAATTATACGAAATTATGAAACTGAGGAGCGAAGTTTTTATTGTGGAGCAAAATTGCGTTTATTTGGATGCAGATGATAAAGATGCATTGAGTCATCATTTATTTACTGTAAAAAGCGGTATTGTTGCTGCATATGCACGTTTAATACCGCCAGGTCTGTCATTTAAAGAAGCAAGTATTGGAAGGGTTTTATCAGCTCCATCACAAAGAAAAACAGGTTTGGGAATCTTATTAATGCAAAAAGCAATTACCAAAACCTTAGATTTATTTAATACAAACCAAATCAAAATTGGGGCACAACTTTATTTAAAATCCTTTTATGAAAACTTACAGTTTGTAAAATGCAGTGAACAATATGATGAGGATGGTATACCGCATATAGAAATGATATTGCGAAAATAAAATTACTTTTTACCGTAACACAATATTTTTTATAATAGTGCGTTTTTAGAATTGAGAATTTGCAAAAGTATACAACAGAAACAGATGATGTGAAACAAGGCAGTCCATTCTTGCATTAGCCTTACCTCTGAAACCTGCAGAATTTATTTCGTTGAAATGCATTGCTTCTTTCTTTTTTCTGATTGAAAGTGTTTTAAAAATACGATTGATAGTATCACACCTATCAATCATATTTTTTATGCATTACAGCAGCAATTTTAAATTCCTCCTTCAGATAAATAGCTGTAAAACTTTCCTTTACATCAATCATTCCCTTAGGTTCCCCTTCATATAATATTTTCCCTCCGGCATTTCCACCTTCAGGACCAATATCAATAATATAATCTGCAACTTTTATCATATCAAGATTATGTTCTATAACCATTACCGTATTCCCTCTATCTACTAATTTATTCAGTACATCGAGCAAATGCTGGATATATTCAAAATGCAAGCCAGTTGTAGGCTCATCGAGTATATAAAAAGTTTTACCTGTGTCTCTTTTACCAAGTTCGGTTGCAAGTTTAACACGCTGCGCTTCGCCGCCACTTAGTGTTACAGAGCTTTGCCCCAATGTTATATAACCGAGCCCCACTTCTTCCAACACTTTTATTTTCCTGTAAATCCATGGCACAGCATTAAAAAACTGTACCGCTTCCTCAACGGTCATATCTAATACATCACTAATTGATTTCCCTTTGTATCGAATTTCCAGCGTTTCTCTGTTGTATCTTTTTCCATTACACTTTTCGCAATGAACATAAACATCAGGCAAAAAATTCATTTCAATCGTTCGCATTCCGCCACCTTCGCACACTTCGCATCTACCGCTTTTTACATTAAATGAAAATCTGCCTGCAGTATAGCCTCTAATCTTAGCTTCGGGTATAGCTGCAAACAACGTTCTTATGTCTGTAAAAAATCCACAGTAAGTTGATGGGTTACTTCTCGGCGTTCTGCCAATCGGGCTTTGATCTATCTCAATTACCTTATCAATATTTTCTAATCCTTTAATACTCTTGTAAGGCATAGCCTCGCCTTTACTATTGTAGCAAAATTTTGCCAACAAGGGATAAAGTGTTTCGTTTACCAACGTAGATTTTCCACTGCCACTAACACCTGTTACAAGTATCATTTTACCAAGCGGTAATTTTATAGAAACATTTTTTAAATTATTCCCCGTGGCACCTTTTAATTCAATAAATTTTCCGTTTCCCTTTCTGGTTTCTGCAGGTATAGCAATTGTTTTTTCACCGCTTAAATATTTTGCTGTTTCGGAGCCGGATGCTAAAACCTCTTGTGGTGTGCCCGCAGCTACTATGCGCCCACCATGTGTTCCTGCTTTTGGACCAATATCAATTAAATGATCAGCAGCCATCATAATATCCTTATCATGCTCCACAACGAGTACACTGTTACCAATATCTCTAAGGTTTTGCAATGCTTTTATCAGGCGCAAATTATCTCTTTGGTGCAAACCAATACTCGGTTCATCAAGAACATAAGTAATTCCCTGTAACTGTGAGCCTATCTGTGTTGCAAGCCTTATGCGCTGGTATTCGCCGCCACTTAAACTTTTAGATGGACGATATAGTGTTAAATAAGTAAGACCAACATTAAGTAAAAATTCCAAACGTTCTCTTATTTCTTTCAAAAGATCTTTAGCAATAATATTTTGCTTTGCATTTAATCTTTTTTCTACTCCTGCAAACCAGTTGTGCAGAATATCTAGATCCATTCCGCTTAGTTCAGCAATATTTTTCTCGTCAAATTTAAACCAAAGGCTTTCCTTTCTTAATCTTGTACCGTTGCATACCTCGCAGGTTCGCAAATGCATAAACTGTTCAGCCCAGTCTCTTACGCTTTCGCTGCTTGACGCTGCAGTAAACCACCTTTTAACCATAGTAACTACACCTTCGTATTCCGTGTTATAAAAATTCTGTACATTTTTTTCTATATCTAAATCTACATCATCATCAATATTTTTTTCATCAATATCCTCTTTACCATAAAGTAAAACATTGAGTGCTTTTTGAGGAAGATCTTTAACGGGTTTATCTAAACTTATTTTATTTTTTTTGGCTACACTGATAATTTGCTGGTAGGTGAAGGCTGCTCTTTCTTCGCCTAAAGGTGAAATACCACCGGCTTTTACACTTAAAGTTCCGTCAGGAATTATTGCATCCATATTTATTTGAAACACATTTCCCAAACCCTTACAACCTGGGCATGCGCCATAAGGAGAATTAAAAGAAAATGCATTTGGTGATGGTTCTTCGTAACTAATGCCGGTATGAACACACATTAATTGTTTGCTGTACATGGCTACTCTATCATTCTCTAAATTGTTTTCAGCATCACCGTTATCTGTAATCTTTTTATTTTTTAAAGTTGTCTTTATTTTATCTGCATCAGGTGTTTTTGCTGATGATGTAACAAACATCAAATCCTTGCCCATCTGCAAGCTTTTCTGTACACTTTGGCTAAGCCGAAATTTCATATCGGGAGTAACCTGTAATCTGTCAACAACCACTTCTATGTTATGAATTTTATACCTGTCAAGTTGCATTCTCGGCACTAAATCCATAATCACATTATCAACCCTAACTTTTAAAAAACCTTTTTTTCGAATATCTTCAAACAGTTCTCTGTAATGCCCTTTGCGCCCACGTACAAGCGGAGCAAGCAAACTTATTTTTTGGTTATCAAACTTTTTGTAAATCGATTCAACAATTTCTTCCTCAGAAAATTTAATCATTTTTTTTCCGGTGTTGTAACTGTAAGCTTCTCCAACACGGGCAAACAACAAACGTAAAAAATCATAAATTTCTGTAATCGTTCCAACAGTACTGCG
>JANLVW010000356.1:0-8731 GCA_031364205.1 Ferruginibacter sp. | reverse complement strand
ATTGCTGGTAATATAGCAACAGCCGCAGGTGCAAAAGCCCTGGCAGATGCGGGAGCCGATGCAGTAAAAGTTGGTATAGGTCCGGGTTCAATATGCACTACACGTATTGTTGCAGGCACAGGCGTACCGCAAATTACAGCCGTTTTAGAAGCAGCATCCGTTCTTAAAAATAAAAACATTGGTATTATCAGTGATGGTGGAATTCGCTATACCGGCGACATGGTAAAAGCAATTGCAGCAGGCGCCACCTGTGTTATGATGGGTAACGTTTTTGCCGGCACAGAAGAAAGCCCAGGCGAAACAATTATTTATGAAGGGCGTAAGTTTAAACAATACCGAGGTATGGGTTCGCTTGGTGCAATGGCCCAAGGCAGCAGCGATCGTTATTTTCAAGATGTAGAAGATGATATTAAAAAATTCGTGCCCGAAGGCATAGAAGGTCGTGTGCCTTTTAAAGGAAGTTTGCAGGAAGTGGTTCACCAATACACCGGCGGTTTAAAAGCCGGTATGGGTTATTGCGGAGCTGCAGATATAAAGGCTTTGCAGGTAAAAGGGCAGTTTGTAAAAATTACCAATGCCGGTATGAGAGAAAGTCACGCACATGATATTGCCATCACTAAAGAAGCTCCTAATTACAGCAGGTAAAAGCACCTTCTTTCTCAAGTGTAGAGGTATGGGAGGTTTTTTCTTGGGGCCAAAAGCGTTGCTTTTGGCCCGGCTAAAACACAGCTATTGTCATCATCGTTGTGTCACTCACTTGTACGGCATACCTTTATTGATCTTTTTTTATGCTATAGATAATGAGAATCAAATTCATAATGAAATAAAGATTTAAACAAAAATTGTGAAAAATATTTTTCTTCGTTTTTTATTTATCAGCATAACAATATTTTTTCAAATAAGCAGTGCTGCTGCGCAGGATAGTTCCCGGATAAAAATCTCTTTACTAACCTGCACACCCGGCGAAGAATTGTATTCAACTTTTGGCCACAGCGGTTTAAGAGTTATAGACAGCAACAGCGTAACGGACCATGTTTACAACTTTGGCACTTTTAATTTTGATGATGCAGGCTTCTATTTAAAATTCGTACGTGGGCATTTAAGGTATTATGTAAATGTAGAAGAATTTCAGGATTTTAAGTTTGGATACATCGCAGAAAACAGAGGCATCACTGAACAGGATTTAAATTTTACCGCTGCCGAAAAAATAATTATACATCGTGCACTTATCGAAAATAAAAAAGAAGAAAATAAATTTTATATGTACGATTTCTTTTTTGATAATTGTACAACGAGGTTAAGAGATATCCTTGTAAAATACCATCGGCCAAAACCTTTATTGCCAGCCGTAATGCCAACCACATATACCTTTCGCAATGCCATACATCAATACCTTGATGGCAATAATATGTTGTGGAGTAAATTTGGAATTGATATTTTATTAGGTGCACCTACCGATGCTGTAATGACAATTTCGCAGCAACAATTCTTGCCCGAAAATTTAATGAAAGCATTGGA
Source organism: Ferruginibacter sp. (assembly GCA_031364205.1). Classification (GTDB taxonomy): domain Bacteria; phylum Bacteroidota; class Bacteroidia; order Chitinophagales; family Chitinophagaceae; genus Ferruginibacter. Next base: position 7,213 of record JANLVW010000356.1, on the reverse strand, counting down.
TTCTACAAAAAATACTGCAATCGTTTCTTCCTCAAAAAACCTTTATGTATTAGGAGAATCCAATAATAAAAAATCGTTTTTCACACCATTGGTGTTATTTACTTCAGTGTTATTGATTTTTATTTTATTAAGCCTTTTTAAAAATTCTACTACCCAAAATATTTTAAAACTATTGGATAGTTTTCTCTTTTTTTCCATTGGATTACTCGGCATATTGTTAATATTTATGTGGGTTGGCACAGCCCACATAATGACAAAAAATAATTACAACCTTTTATGGGCATGGCCTGTGCATATTGTCTATGCGTTTTTTATACATAAAAGCTACAGGAGCATAAAAACATATTCATTGCTTTTATGCATTTTTCTTGTGCTTCTTTTATGTTCATGGTTTTTTCTGACCCAAAAAATGAACAATGCACTTTTACCGTTAATTGTACTTATGATCTGGAGAGCAGCGTCTTCCATTCGAACAAATCAAAAATCAATTGAATTGGAGAAATCAAAAATTTAAAAAGAATGCAACACAAAAACATTTCTTATCAAAATATCAATATCCATTACAGTATTTACGGCAGTGGCAAACCTGTAATGTTACTGCATGGTTTTGCAGAAGACAGCAGCATTTTTGATGCACAGGTAAATTACTTGAAAGAAAAATACCTTGTAATTGTTCCTGATTTACCGGGCATCGGTAAATCTGAAATGCTTAAAAAAGAAAATGTAGAGCTGGCAGATTATGCAGCAATTTTAAAAGCTATTATTGACGAAGAAAAAATAAACAGTTTTACACTTATCGGTCATAGTATGGGCGGATACATAACCCTTGCCTACGCTGATAAGTATGCAGAAACTTTAAATGGGTTTGGCTTATTACACAGCAGTGCATATGCAGATGATGAAGCTAAAATTGCTACCCGAGAAAAAGCCATTTCATTTATAGAACAAAACGGCATTGCAGCTTTTTTAAAAACAACAATCACAAACCTTTTTTACAATCACGAGAAAAATATAGATGATATAAAAAACCTTATCGAGAAGGGAAATTCTTTTACCCCCGAAGTATTGATTCAGCAATACAATGCAATGATTGTACGCCCTGATACAACTTCTGTTTTAAAAACTTTTAATCATCCTATACTCTTTATTATAGGTGAGCATGACAAGGCAATCCCTTTTCAGCACAGCCTACAACAATCACATCTACCACAAATGGCGTATATACATTTATTACGTAATACCGGCCATATGGGTATGAAAGAAGAACCTGATTTGGTAAATAATTTTATAGAAGAATTTTTAAATTCGCTTTAAAGCAAAGCATCTAAAATAAAGTATAAATGCTTAATTTAGTATCATATCTGTAACATGAAGAAACTTCTATACGTCATATTTTTAATAGGTAGTTTTTTCCCTGTTTTTGCAGCCCATGTTACTGGGGGCGAAATTATTTATAGTTTTGTAAGTCCCGGTGCAAGCCCATCAACAAAAATTTATAGAATTACTTTAAGACTTTTTAGAGACAATAATTGCCCGCCTCCTTGTGCCTCTATGCCTGAATTTGCACCGATCGCAATTTTTGACAACAGTAATAATGCACTTATTGGAGGAATTAGGAATCAACTGCGGAATTCAGAGAATTCTGTAGGAATTGTTTCTTCACCTTCCTGCTTAACCAATCCTCCTTTATTTAATTACAGTGTGGGCAGTTATACATTTGACGTAGAGTTGCCAAATAATACTCAAGGTTACACTGTTACTTACCAAACTTGTTGCAGGGTGGCTAACATAGCAAACGTTGGTAATGCACCCGGTGTCGGTTCAACTTATGTAGGCTCTATTCCCGGAACACAAAATTTACTACTGGGAAATAATAGCAGTCCTCAATTTCAAACAGGTATTTCAGTTATTTGCCAGGCAAATAAATTTTTACTTGATTTTAGTGCAACAGATGCTGATGGAGATTCGCTGGTATATTCAACCGCAAGTGCTTACAATGGAGGTGCTGCAATGAACTCAGGTTTTGCAAACCCTGCACCGCCGCCTTATGAGTTTGTACCTTATTCCACACCATATTCAGGGGTTCAGCCGCTTGGGCCTTTAGGAGTTATAAATACATCAACAGGTTTTATCTCCGGCACTGCACCTGCTGCAGGTAAATATATTGTATGCGTTTTGGTAAAAGAATACCGCAACGGTGTCTTTATTTCTGATCACAGAAAAGATTTTATTGTAACTGTCGCCCCGTGTGATTTTGCAAGTTCTGAACTACAAACCAGCTATGTAAACTGCGATAGCCTTACAGTAAAGTTTAAAAATGAAAGTAATTCTGCACTTAACCTAACATTCGACTGGAACTTCGGCGATCCTTTAACGGGTGCATTAAACACTTCCAATGAAGAAACGCCAAAGCACAAATACTCAGCAGCAGGAGATTACCGATTAATATTAACGGTGAATGCAGGTACACCTTGTGCCGCAAGCGATACATCGATTGTAAAGGTTTATCCCGGTTTTTTCCCTGCAACAGATACTGTTACCAATACCTGCAAAGGCGTGCCTGCGCAATTTAATGATATCACAACTGCTACATACCCCGCAGTTAATTATTGGAAGTGGGATTTTGGAGACCAAACCACAACAGCAGATACAAGCCGCATAAAAAACCCGACTTATACTTACGCAACTGCAGGTAATTATCTGGCACAGTTAATAGTTGGTACCAGTAAAGGTTGTAGACATACACTTTCTGTTCCTGTAAAAATTGTTGATGTCCCGAATTTTTCCATTTCAAAAGACACGTTGATCTGTACTGTTGACACAATTCAACTTCGAAGCAGTGCTACAACCGGCAAAGTTATTTGGTCACCCAGGTATATGATAAATGATACCAGCAGTTATAATCCATTGGTGAGCCCAGATGTTACAACGAGGTACACAGCCTTTTACGAAAACCCTAAAGGTTGTAATAATACGGCGAGTGTTTTGGTAAAAGTTGTCAATGAAGTAACCTTGTTATCTGCCAATGATACTACCATTTGCAGAACAGATACTACCAAACTTATTTTAAATACTGATGCACTTTATTTTAATTGGACCCCTGCAAATGTTATCTTAAACCCAAGAGTACAAAACCCAATAATATTTCCTACAGATTCAGTAACAACCTTTCATGTATTTGCATCTATTTCTAACAAATGTTTTAAAGAGGCCGATGTTGTTGTAAAAACAGTGCCTTATCCTCTGGCTGTAATTTCGGGTCAGGATTCTGTTTGCTTCGGAAAAAATTCGCAACTTAATGCAACCGGTGGCAGTATATATCTGTGGTCGCCATCATTGTATTTAAACAATACTAATATTCCAAATCCAATAGCTGTTTTTCCTAAACAATCTATAACATATACGATTTCTGTTAAGGATACATTTGGCTGTCCAAAACCCATCTTCAAAACCCTTAAAGTAAATGTTATAAGAATTTTTGCAGATGCAGGACCTTCAGATACTTCAGTGGTTTTAGGTCAGCCTTTGCAATTAAATGCAACCGGCAGCATTAATTATTTATGGAATCCTGCAACTTATCTTGACAACCCAAACATTGCAACACCGATTTCAATTCCACAAAATAATATTACATATACAGTATCAGTAAGTAATGCTTTTGGTTGTATTGCTATGGATACAATTAATGTAAAAGTATTTTTTCTTCCACCGGATATTTATGTGCCATCGGCATTTACCCCCGACGGGGATTCAAAAAATGATATTTTCAGACCGATCGCACTGGGTATAAAATCACTGGAATCTTTTAGTGTTTACAATCGCTGGGGAGTAATGTTATACAGAACGAGTAAAATTAATGATGGTTGGGATGGTAAGTATAAAGGAATAGCACAAGATGCAGGTACTTACGTATGGCAGGCAAATGCAACAGATTATAAAAACAAAAAAGTATTTAAAAAAGGCTCAGTAATTTTAATAAGATAGTTTATAGTTTAAAAAGGCAATATTTAAAAAACTAAACAATATGAATAAAACAGTTTTTATTACCGGTGCAACATCGGGCATAGGAAAAGCCTGCGCTGAAAAATTTGCTGAAAATAATTATAATATCATTATCACAGGTAGGCGTGAGGCTTTACTAAAAAATGCAAAAGAGGACTTAGAAAATAGATTTAAAGTTCAAGTTACAACGTTGTGTTTCGATGTTCAAAATAAAGAAGCTGTTTTTAATGCAGTAGCACTTTTACCGGCCTCAACTGAAATACATGTCTTGATAAATAATGCCGGCCTTGCTCTTGGCAGAGATGCTTTTGATGAAGCAGACATTACCGATTGGGAGACCATGATGAATACCAATGTTAATGGACTTTTATATACAAGTAGAGCACTGCTGCCGTTTATAAAAAATACAAAAGGACATATTATTAATTTAGGTTCAATAGCAGGAAAAGAAGTTTATGAAAATGGCAATGTTTATTGTGCAAGTAAATTTGCAGTTGATGCCATTTCAAAATCAATGCGTATTGATCTTTTAAAATACAATATAAAAATAACATCTATAAATCCAGGCGCAGTAGAAACAGAATTTTCGATCGTTCGTTTTAAAGGAGATGAAGCTAAAGCTGAAGCTGCATATAAAAATTATATTCCGTTAACCCCTAAAGATGTTGCAGAAACCATTTTTTATTGCGCTACTCTTCCAAATCATGTTTGCATTAATGACTTAACTATTACCTGTTTACAACAAGCAAATGCAACTCTATTCAATAAAAATTAAGATAGTAGTACTTCAACTACAGAACAATATATACAAAACTACGTTCCAAGCACAATAACAGAATTAGATTTCCGTTAGTAAATTAATTGTGTTTTCAAGTCCAAAAATCCCATTTTATTCGTTTCAGATGAAAAACTATATAACCATTATTGCTATAATGTTATTCATTGGTTTACAAACAAAAGTAACCGCACAGCCGATGGCTAAGCAAACAAGTTGCGATAATATAGCCATACTACAACAGGTTGACAGTTTAAAGAAAGAATTTGTAAAACAGGGTTTTATGCTTGCGAAAGAAGCCATTATGCCGATGGAAAGTGATTATGAAATTCCTGTAGTTGTTCCTCTAAAACAGGGAACATGGTACAGAGTAATTTTTATAGGGGATATTACTTCGAGGGTGTATGAAGTGCGCATGTTTGACTGGAATGAAAAGCAGGTGGTATTCCAGCGTAAAATGTGGGGAGATGTTGATGGTAATATTATTAACTACGATTACATACCGCAGTTTACTGAATACCACATGATAAAACCTGTACAAATCAATAAAAAGAAAAAAGAACTTTGCGGATATTTTATGATCTTTAAAAAAATAGTAAAGCCTTAAAAATTACTTCCTTCTAATATTAACAGACCAAAAAGAGACTTTTTCAGTAGAAACACTCTCTTTTTTTGCATACGATATTTTGGGATTAGGTAAGGCTAATTCATCAATTTTCAAATACTTATTTGTCTCTCAACATTTAATAAAACAAACATCATAGCAATCAATCTAAAGTTTTACAGTTTTATTTTAGCAGTAATTGGATTTACAATAAATACAATGTTACTTTTTAAAATATGTAAAAGCTATATATCAAAAAAGGGTGTGTTTTATTTATTCAAATTCACATGCATATATTCATTAAAGTTAACCTATTAATATATGCTTACTGAGCCAATGAAATTCGCACCTGCACTCCTGCTCTTGTATTTGTTGTTGGTGCACTGGATGAGATGTAAGGTTTTACTTTGCGCTGATCAAAATAGAACTTTAAATTAACCCTGTTGTTTAAAAAATAATCAACTGTTGGTGTTACAGTTATCTCTCTGCTGCCACCGGTAGCAAAATTATTATCCTGATCCAGTCTACTGTTTGCAGTTACATTATCCCTTATTCTGTAATCAATTCTAAAGTTTATTTCATTCTCCAATTTTTTTCCACCTCCTAAAAATTTGGGTAGCTTTAAACCTCCTAATAATTGCAAGCCCCTTTTGCGGTAACCTGCACCTACACTAAATTCTGTACTGCGTTGTTCACTTAACTGATAGTCGTATAAGCTTAAACTAAGCGTGCGGGATTTTGCATATTCAAACTTTGCCTGAAACTGGTTTGTAAACTGCATATCAAAGCCAAGTAATGGCGAAAACTGTTCCTGTATACTAACATTGGGCACAAGAAAGAATGGTATAAATGCTTTAGAAACTGTGTCGTAAAAAGACGGATAACCAAATCTTGATACATCCTGATAAAGTAGGGCAGAAGTAAATCCATTCATGCTTAAACTTCCGTTGTAAGCATGCGATACACTAAAGCTGTTGAAAATTTTATCAAGCCCTTTAATTTTTGTTAAGCCGTTATAACTGATGTTCCAATTGGGTTTTGGCAAAATAGATCTAAAAGGATTTGTTTTTGTACGACCGTCAGTTTGCTTGATAAGAAATACGTTGTCTGGATTTTGACCCGTATATGCTGCAATAAACGAAGGTATCAAAACGTCAACTGCATATTTACCATAGCCGTAATAGTAGCCATCTGTTTGCAAACCACCACCGGGTTGAGAAGTTGTGTATGGATTTGCTTTTCCAAGTCTTCTGGATAGTGTTGCCCTGTTATTTTGAAAGGTTTTAAAAGTTTGCGAAACCCTGTTTGGATCAAACTTTCCAAACAGCGTTTTGAAGGCAATATAACTCACATCAAAACCACCTGTTGAATATGGAGTTAAATGCATAAACTTTTGGTTATTGCCACCCGTAGTATCAATAAATCTAAAGGTTTCAGAATAATTTTTACTGAATGTTTTTTTAATATTTACGGTAATATTTAAATCTCTTACCGGTTCAAGCGTAGCACTTGCAGTAAATGTCTGGTCAAAATTTTGTTGAAAAAGATAATTAAAACTTGAATCTTTTGTAATAAGACCGCGGGCTGCTTTTCTATTTAACCAGTTACTGTCAACTTGCCTACCCAATATAAAATCGAATCCGGGTGCCATGCTTTTAAAGTTTTGTCCGAGGTATTGTGTGCTGTCTGTGTAGCCCGGTAAACGTGTGCTGCCTGTTTCTCCTGCAGAAACATTTACCTGTTTTAGACTGGTTAACAATTTTCCAAAAACTTTTAGTGGAGTACTAACATACGGCATTGCAGATTTATCTAAAATTTTGCGGGTACGCAAT
>JANLVW010000338.1:0-6178 GCA_031364205.1 Ferruginibacter sp. | reverse complement strand
AGGCCCCAAATTCTGTTAAGCGAATCCTGAATTTCATTAAAAATACCTGTTGCGCCTATCGTTAATACGATAATACCAATGGTTGTTGCAAAAAAGTTGTCTTTATTTAAATGAATATTTTGAATAGAAGACTCTATTTGCATTGCAGCATCTGCACCAACGAGTTTATTTATTTCTCCATATAACTGCCCGTTTAAAGATTCTTTGCCAAATAAAAACCCTGATATTGTAAGTAAGATTACAAATAATGGCGCAATCGATAAAACAGTGTAATAAGCAAGCGATGCACTGTATTTAAGTATATTATCGCCTATAAATTCAACAAAAACCTGTTTTAAAAATGTGTAAAATGTAATAAATTTTTTCCTCATGTTTTTATATCTAGAGTATATCTTTCTATAATTATACCATGTAAGGTTTTCCTCAAAAAATAATAAAATTCCTCAAATACAGCTTTGTTACTTTTTGTTTATACCTCATTAATTTAGTTACTGCAAATATTATAATATTAAAATAAGTTATTTTTTATTGTAATTCCCTTGCTGTTTATATTGGTATAGATTATTTTTTGTATAAATGGTATTAAAAAAATTTTTTAAGATAACAATAAATGATTGTTGGCAGTAATATTGAACATTTTGCACAAAGAAATGATGATTTCAATGAAAAATGTTAACTACCTCAATGAAAAGAATTTGAAAGCATTAATTATAGACGACGAGACAGATATTTGTTATTTGCTGAGCAGATTATTAAAACATAAGAATCTTGAAACTGCTTTTGTAAATTCTTTAACTGATGCAGACAAAGCCCTAAAAAAAGAATATCCGGAAATTATTTTTCTGGATAACCACTTGCCCGACGGTTTGGGGATTAATTATATTCCATATATTAAAAAGAATTATCCCAATTCTAAAATAATAATGATCACTGCACATGATTCGAAAGACGACAGAACCAAAGCATTAGAAAATGGTGCAGATTATTTTATCGGTAAACCTTTTACAAGTGATATTATTTATAAAACTGTAGATGAATTGTCCAATTAAGTTCTCGAACGTGGAAGGTTTTCTACAATTGAATTTTAATTAAGATTTTGAATGTAATTTCATAAGTTCCATAGATTTTTTTAAAATGAACAATTTAACTGCTTCAACCATAAGCAAATTTTCGGGGCTTATGTTCTTTTTAAAACGTTCAAAAAATGATTTTGAAATGGTGGCTGATGAAATTGAAAACTACAGCTTAAAATCAGCGCTAAACGGGTTATCAGAAGAAAGCAGTTTTTATGCAAGCGAAATTAAAAATTATTTGAAACATTTAGGAATAAACGGTTCTATTATTCCGGTCACTGAATTTTCTTCCAATTATTATGATGGTAATGTTAGTGACATAGCTGTTGAGAGTTGTCAACACGGATTAGAGTTACAATCTTTATGCAGTTTTATTGAAAAATCTCTTACAAGAGCTTACAGCGATCTTCTTGAGGAACCTTTACCCTGTAAGAGTTTACAGGAAATAATAATTTACCAATTGAATGCCTTAAAAATAAGTTTTTTAAAAATACAAACCCTTAATACAGCAAGGTTTGCAATGTATTGAGTTTTTAGAATTTTTAATACTTCAGGTATTTATTACCGTGCATTAAAATAAAAAAAGGTTAAGTCTTAACTCCATTTACAAACTTTTACTTGAAGCGTGGGATAAGTAAAAGGAGCAAAAGAACATTATTTGCTTGATCTGCTTATCAAGAATATTATTAAAAATACTACAAGGGCAATTCCAATTACACCTGTCCAGATCCCTGCTTTGAAAATACCGCCAATTGCTGCACAACTGCTTAATCCTGTAACAAGAAGAATAATTATAATTGCAACTAAAGGAAATGAAAACTTACGCATTTGTTTTATTTTGAGTGATAGTGATATTGTTTAGTTGTTTATTTTATTTTTTCTTTTGACCCAACCCCTTTACAAGGTGCTAGTATTTAAATATTTAAAATTAAAGTATTAAAAAGAAGATAGATATTCTGATTTTATTTGTTTTACACAATATTAAATTCCTCATAATTTCTGAAGCAATAATACTAAAGGTTATGTCGATCCACTAAAAACAAAAGGCAGAATAAATGTTTGCCATAGCGTGATAATTGTTGGTAAAAAAGTAATCCATCTTCTACAGAATTTAAAGTGCTGATGCCTAAACTATTTTTAAAATATTCTGAACTTTTTTTTATTTAATAATTATAATTTTAAAGTTGCATGTTCTCCCTCAGTATATTTTCCTGTAACCGCAGATTTTATCATGTTAAAAAGCATAATAATTTTGCTGGAGGAATGGTCCCAATATTCTGCTTCGATAGGTTTTGCATGTATTAATAAAATTTTAGGATCTTCTTTTCCTTCGGGAAACCATGCCTTCATATCGGGTGTCCACAATTCATCAATTTTTGCCTTTTCATCATTTAGCTCTGCCACAGCATTAAAAGCCACATAGGAATTTGAACTTGGAGAAGCATAGGTTAAAAAGATTTCATTTTCATGCGATATCTGTGCAACCTTACCCGAAAATTCGTTTGTAAAAAACCAAACAGATCCATCATCATCCACTTTTGCATTATTCATTGGTCTTGCACTCAATTTGCCTTTTTCATCTTTTATCATCATCATACAGGTTTTTACATCCTTTGTAAGACCAATAAATTTCAGGAGTTGTTCTTCTTTAGTATTTGTCATCATATTATTTGTTCTTTGTGTTTTTTTCTTCGGCCGATTCGTAATTAATATTATTTTCAGCTATATCGGTTAACCCTTCATCAGCTTTCTTTTCTTCATTTAAAGACTGTGTCATTACATCAGCACAATCTTCCAGACCTAAAGTTTTTGCCAGTTGCACTAACCCTCCGTAAGTTGCAATTTCGTAATGTTCTACTTTTTGACCCGCAAATATTAAACCCACGTCTCTTGTTGCTGTACCTGCTTCTGTTTCTTCAATAATGCCTTCCCCTTCTTTAATAATACCTTCCATTGCTTCACATTTTTTTGCCTGCGCCTTCATACCAATCATTCCAAAGACTTTTTCAAGTCTTTCACAATGCACTTTGGTTTCTGCCAGGTGGGCAGAAAATGCTGCTTTTAATTCTACAGATGTTGCAGCTTTTGCCATTTTAGGTAAGGTTTTAACAAGATGCTTTTCTGCCCAATAGATATCTTTTAATTCTCCGTAAAAAAACTCCATAAGCCGTGAATCTTTTACCGGAAATGTATTTTTAATTTGCATTTCTTTTTTAACCGGTTGCTTTTTGACAGGTGCTGTTTTTGTTGATTCCATAAAAAATTTATTTGTTTTATTAATGATGTAACTACTTTCTATATTTATGCCAGTTGCAAAAAATTAAAATCTAAAGGGTAAGAATATGATGACGGATGAATTTCGTAATTGCATGTAAAATAAGTTTCCAATAAAGGGGAATTTTTTTCACATAAAAAAACACAAGGCTATTTCGTTTATCATTTTAAAAGTATTGGCAGCATTTTGGTTATATTTCGTAAAATTCTATTTTACAAAAAATTAAAAATTACAATTATGAGCAACAAACTATTAACAGGTGTTATATTAGGCGCAGCAGCAGGAGCGGCATTAGGTATTTTATTTGCACCTGAAAGAGGAAAAGAAACCCGCAAAAAAATAGGTAAAAAAGGAATGGATTTAGGAGATACTGTAAAGAACAAGTTTAACGAACTTGGAGAAGCATTGCAGGAAAAATATCAGAATATTAAAGGTGATGCAAACAGCATGGTAGAAAAAGGAAGAGAAACTGCAAACCAGTGGGAAGATAAAGCTAAAGAAGCTACCAACAACTTTACAGATAAAGCAAAAGATTTTAGAGATGATGCTAAAAAGAGTTTTGCATAAGTTTTAAAAATACAACTGTATTTAATTAATTTTTCCGGCGATAATTATAAAATATGTTACAAGAAAACCATTATGGTGAAAAGGACGGCGTAATTGATGCCCTTTTTGAAAAAACAAAGGATTATGTAGAAACAAGAGCAGATCTTTTTAAGTTAAAAGCTATAAAGAAAACTGCCGAAGTTGGTTCTTCATTAGTTGCTAATATAATTGTGGGTGTTGTTTTTTCCTCTTTTTTTATTTTCCTTAATATTGCTTTAGGGCTGTGGTTAGGAGATTTAACAGGAAGACTTTATTTTGGATTTTTTATACTTGCAGCGTTTTATCTTATCGCCGGAATTTTAATTTATGCTAATAAAGAAAAGATTATCAGTTCTCCGATAGCAGATTCAATTATAAAAAAAATGAATAGTTAAGATTATGGATATTAAAAATGTTATGGAACTGAAAGAAGCCATTGTAGCACTTGAACAAAAAAAAGTTATACAGGAAGCCATTTTAAAAAAGCAATATTACGACACAATTGATCATTATAAACCTAAAAATCTTATTAAATCAGCTTTTAAAAATGTTATGGAACCGGGTGATACTGGCAGTACAATCTTAAAGGCTGCAGGTAGTATTGGTGCAGGTTTACTTGCTAAAAATTTGGTTTTTGGTGGTCCGGCAACAACAATTGTTGGAAAAATTGCAAGTTCTGCATTAAAACTTGGTGCAACAAACAGCGTGTTTAATAATACAGATAAAATTGCAGCCTGGGGAATATCAATCTATAAAAATCTTTTTACAAAAGACCATTCTCACAAAACAAATTTAACACACGAGCAAAATGGCAAACACAAATAATACGAAGCCTTTTACTGAAAATGACAAGAAATCCGATAAAATTGCCGGAAATCAAAAGACTGATAAAACAAATGAAAATGTATTAGAAAGTGATGTGACTGAAACAGACGCCGAGAGAGGTTTTAAAGAAGGACTGGCTAATAACAGCGATACAGAAAAGAACGATCGGCAGCAAAAATAATTGTTGCTTTTTTATACCTGTTATTTTTTACCGTAACGATTTTTTAAATCCATCGAAAAGACTTTTCCATACGATGTTAAAAAATGATGTGGTCATAACCCGATTAAATTCAATTTTACCTGTTCGCAAGTTTCCGTTAGACGGGTTCTGATTTTTTATTAAGATATTTGCAATAAAACTGTTTAAGCTTTTGTTTTTTATTCCCTGTTCACTGTTTTTTAAAAGTTTTATTTTTAAATTATCGTACAATAAAACTACATCGCCTTCTGCTTTTTTATCGTTGGCTTTAATATTAAAAGTAAAATTTTTCATGTTTCCGCTTTTAATTGAACCCATTCCTAATGGCTCAATTATCGGGTTAGTGTTGGTGCCATTAAAGCCAGCCAGTTTGCCAGTTATTACAAAAGCTCCGTCTACAGCATTCATTGGCATTTTCCAGTGAGAATTTAATACTGCCATGTTGAGAAATTTTGCCTGCACTTTTACTTCCATCATTTGCTTTTGTTTTATGCAACTGTCAATATTTGTTACATTTTCAATGCTGCCATTTACATTACTGAAAAACACGTCACCAATATTTTTTGAAATTGCTCCCCGTTCTCTGTAAGAAATATAGCCATTTTTTACTTTTATGTTTTTTATAAAAAACTTTGTCCGCATTTTCATCATTGACCGATAAGGATATTTACCCATCTTACTTTCTGTACCGGGCATTACGGTTCTGTCATTAAAAATTTTTATTACAGGTTCTAAAACCAATTCATTTGGTATTATAGATTTTTTTTCGAATAATGCAGTAAGGTCAGCACCGGAAAATTGAATATTCTTAAAACTTACATTGTATATATCGTTTTGAACTTTTAAACTTTTAACGAAAGCAGCTTCGGAAGCGTAGGCGTAATTGAAGCCTTATTAACTTTTATCGTTTTTCTTGCTTTATCCAACTCAAAAGCCTTTACTTCAACTTTGTAACTTTTATCTTTTGTAATTATCGAAAATCCGTCCCCCTTTAAATATCAGTTACTTTTGCCAAGCAATTTTAAAATGTCTGTTCCTGAATGAATACTGTCAATATTAGCTGCTGAAAATTCAACGTTTTTAAGTACCAGCGGCGTTTAATTTTGGTTGGCTTTGTTGTAAACAGAAAATACCGATTTACCAATCCTTATATTTTTTACGATTGCCTCATCAAAAAATTTGTTGTCTATTTCAATAGTCTCTGCACCTCCGGCTTTTTGC
>JANLVW010000296.1:0-1869 GCA_031364205.1 Ferruginibacter sp. | reverse complement strand
TTTGCCATTGCTTCTCATCGCATCTGCCATTTCTACTTTTTTAGCTTGTGCAAATGAAATTACATTCACGCAAAGTGCTGTACAGAGAAACAAGAAACGGACAGCAAAAAATTTGTGCTTATGCATTTAATATACTTTTATCTTTTAGTAACTGTATCCTGATTTTTAAAGTAGCAATCCAAACGCCAAGTAGAGTCCAGCCTATAACTGCGGGATAAAAAATTGCTCTCATTCCAATATCCATATCATTTTTATCTAATGCAGGATTACCACTTTCGCTGCCGGGTGCGCCTGGGTGTAAACTTCCTACTAGCCTTGGGATAATCCATATAGAAGGAAATAACATGGCAAACGCAAAGATGTTGTACACTGCACTTACACGTGAGCGTTTATCCATATCAGTAAACGAACCTCTCAAAACAAAATAGGCTCCATAAACAAGTAATGCAATTGCTGCCCCTATCAACTTTGGCTCTTTTAGCACACTTGCAAATGACTGGCCCTGATCGGTAATCCAGGTAACTGAAACCCACTCAACTCCGGTTATGTAACCAAGTATACCAAAAACGCAACCCAATGCTGCATAGTTAGATGCGTAAATATCGAAACGATGATTAAAATTTCTTAAATAACGAATGCTGTAAATAACACTTAAAATAAAAAGCGTCATCATTGCAAACCACATACAAACATGGAAATACATGTTTCTAATTGTTTCATTTAAAATTGGAAGGCGGGGAACTTTAAGTAAAAAACCTGCAATGATTGTATATGCAAGCAAAAGAAAAGACAATATTTTCCACCAGTTTTTCTTCAAAATACTTCTATTTTTTATTGAGGGCGCAAAGATAAGGGTAATGATTGTTTGAGTATTAGTTAAACTTGTTATTTTATTGCGCTCCCGCTACAGAAACCCTTTTTAAATACGAAAGATTTATTCACCCAAAGAAAAGTTTACTGCTGCATTTGCGTGAATAAAAGTGGTATCAAAAAGCGGTAAATCAAAATCATTTGGTTTGATGAGAAGCGGGATTTCTGTACAGCCTAAAATTATTCCTTCTGCCCCATCCTGTTGAAGTTTTTGCATTATTTGCAAATAATTTTCCTTTGTAACCGCAGTAATAATTCCCAACGCCAACTCTTTGTAAATAGCGTCGTTTATAATGTGTATGTCGCTTTCAAATGGTATAATGGTCTCTATTCCCATACTTGCTAAAACGTCTTTAAAAAAAGGCAATTGCATGGTGTATTTCGTTCCGAGCAAAGCAACTTTTTTTAGCCCTTTCTTTTTAATCTCCTTACCTGTTTCTTCTGCAATATGAATAAATGGAGTATTGATGGCGGCCTTTACCTGAGGTGCAATATGATGCATTGTATTTGCACCCAATAAAATACACTCAGCACCGGCAGTTTGTAGGGCAAGTGCAGCATCCGTTATTATTTTTGTAATATCATTCCACTTGCCTGCTGCAGTAAGTTTAGCAATGGCAGGATAATTTACAGAGTTGATGATAACTTCTGCGGTACTTTCTCCATCAGTATTTTTAAATACGAGCTCATTAAAATATCTGTAATAATCTAAGGTAGAAACCCAACCTGTTCCGCCCACCAAACCAATAGTTTTCATAATTAAATTTTTTAAAAGTTATGATTGATCTAAATAAAAGCTAATCCTTCCATAAAAAAGGAAAAAGGATTATTGAGAGTGTAAAAACCAACACATCTAAACCAGCAATTAAAGCAGCCAATTGCAAAACTGCACCGTCCCTAAAAACTTCTGCAAAGCCTGATTTGCTGAGGCGCATAAGTAAAAGCAATTGTGGTAAAATAACCGGAAATCCTAAAATAGCAATCAATGCCGCATTTTGC
>JANLVW010000206.1:0-1233 GCA_031364205.1 Ferruginibacter sp. | reverse complement strand
AGAAAGTTATTTTGAAGAATATAAAAGGCTACTTGTAGAAAATGAAATTGAGTTTGATGAAAAATATTTTTTATAAACAAGATGATATGAAAATGTTTTGGGGCTGTAAACCGAGAAGCTCTTTTCAACAACATTTCGCTGCCCGCCGCCCGCTTTTTTGTGGGCCCAAATCTGCCTGCCGGCAAAAGCAGGGGCAGCCCACAAAAAGAGCTTTGGCTAAGCAGCGCAGCCCTTCATCAGTATATCTTTTTTCAACTTTTAATTATGCGAACGATTACCATAAATAACGAATCCCGAAGGGGTTCAATATATAATGACCACAGGCACCGCCTGTGGAAGTCGAGTAAAGAAAAAATGTTCCCAATAGCCGTGATAGAAGCGGAAATACTTTTTTGAGGAACGAAAAAAAGATTGAAGCGAATAGCACGATACAAATGCATAGCAAAGCAAAAATGCTCATGCTTCTAAAAATTGAAATCGGTAATTTTATATTTTGTAAGTAAAGAATATTTCTTAAATTAAAAAGATGACCACAACAACAATTGAGCGCAACGAAATATTTGAACTCGCTTACAGATTTGTAACAGAAACGGCAGAAAATATTTTTCTTACCGGTAAGGCGGGCACAGGAAAAACAACTTTTTTAAAATATTTAAAAGAGCATTGTACAAAAAATACTATTGTTGCAGCACCCACAGGAGTTGCGGCTATAAATGCAGGTGGCGTAACGCTTCACAGTCTTTTTCAATTACCGTTTCACCCATTTATACCAAGCAGTGGCGGCAAAGATGATTTGTTGGGAAAAATGAAATACAACAAACAACGCCTGCAATTATTACGCAAAATGGAGCTGCTGATAATTGATGAGATAAGTATGGTTCGATGCGATACGATGGATGCGATAGATACGCTGCTGCGGAGTGTGCGGAGAAATTTTCATGTGTCTTTTGGTGGTGTGCAATTGCTTTGTATTGGAGATCTGCACCAGTTGCCACCCGTAGCGCAAAACCATGAGTGGAATATTTTGCAGGAGTATTATGCATCGCCTTTTTTCTTTGACAGCCTTGCCGTAAAAGAACAACAACCAATATTGGTTGAGCTGAATAAAATTTACAGACAGAAAGAGCAGTCGTTTGTAAAACTGCTAAACAGTGTGCGAACGAATAATATGAGTGAGGATGATTTTGAAATGTTGCATGAGCGTTTTGTACCTGGTTTTAAACCTGGTTACGA
>JANLVW010000139.1:0-3228 GCA_031364205.1 Ferruginibacter sp. | reverse complement strand
CAGGGTTTTTACTGCCGGTGCTTTGGGCAGCTTTTAAATATTCTTTTGCTTTTGCCATGTCTTTTGTATTGTAAGCAATCCATGCAAGTTCATTGTTTACATCAATGTTTTTAGGACGTACACTGTATTCCATCATGCAATACTTGTGTGCACTATCCCACTGGTTTGTTTTTATAAATGATCTTGTTAGCTCCAGCGAAACAGAATGACCTGGTGTAGCTGCATCAAATATCAACAGCTTTTGAACGTCTTTGTATTGCGCAGCAGCTTTAGCAGTGTCACCCATAGCTGCATATACATCTGCTTTTTGTTCTACAAAAGAATTTTGTTGCATAATGCTGTTTGCAGAGTCGAGTAAAGCCAATGCTTTTGGATAATTCTTTTTCTGTGTTTCAATTTTTGCAAGCCCTGCCATACTTGGTGCATAGCTTGGTCTTAATGCAAGATTTTCAGCATAAGTTGCTTCGGCTTCAGCAATTTTGCCGGTATTGTAGTATAAATCTCCCAGTATATTTCTGCTCCATGATTGTGGTTCGCTGCCTGACAAACCTGCTTTTACTGCAAGTTTCATTGCTTCTATTGCACCATTGTTATCGCCATATATTTCACGCAGGTAAGATGCTCTTGAATAAGACTCCAGTGAGGGTTTTAATGCCTGCATTTTATCTGAAACTTCAACAGCTTCTGCATAGTTACCAAGCTCTACATTAGCATCTACCAATATGCCATAAACGTAGGCATTGTTAGGGTTAATAACTCTTGCTTCTTCTGCTATTTTTTTGGCATCGGCAAACTGGTGCTGGCTCATTCTTAAAGATGCTTTGTACACTTTTGCTTCAAAATTATTTGGATCTAAAGTAAGCACGCCATTCAATATTTTTTCAATAGCTGCATAATAAAAATGGTGCTCGCCGGTAATACGCTGCTCTGTAATAAAAATGGTTGCTGCCTGCAAACGCAGTTTTGTATCTTCGGGTTTTTTAGCAATCTTCGCTTTTAATTCTGCAACTTTTTCTTTTGTTTTGGTCCATTCTATTGCTGTTGCCAAAGCTCCTTTTCTTTCTATAAGATCAGGAATATCCATGGGGTTTTGTTCGCTTATATATTGCTGTAATTTCTTTTCATTTGGCTGGCAACTGTTGAGAAAAAATGTTGTAAAACCCGAGAGTATTAAAAACAGGAGTGTATAGAGGTTAAAAGAACGTTTCATGTTGGTTTTAGTTTTTACAATTTACGAAAAAAGAAGAACCGAAGTTCTTCTTTTTCTATGATAATTTTCATTAATATCCTTAATTAGTTTTTACAATTCCAATTGTAGGAGATTTGTAATCGTCAGCATATACTCTTACATAATAAGATGCTGCGGCTAAATTAGGTTTGTCGAATACAAAGTTATATTCACCTTTTGGTTTTTTACCTTCTTCGAATGTTGCTATCTTTCTGCCAAGTGCATCTGTAATTTCTACACGTACATTATTAGCAGCATCAGTAAGTTTATAACGAATTCTTGTAGAAGTTTTAAACGGATTTGGATAAGCTGATACACCAAGATAACCCGGTATAATTCCTAAGCCAATGTTATCACTTTTTGGACCTACAAAACTTGCACCTCTAAACCCTCTCCAAGGGGTTTGAACGAAAGGAAAAGCTGCTCTAAACGTGGTATCATTTTTACCTACACCTTCTTTAAAAGTAAGGGTATTTAAAAGTTGTGGTGTTACCGGGCTCTGGCCAATAACATAATCATCGTACCACAAACCGATAGCGGCAAGAAACACACCACCTACAGCCTGTAATTCTATTGTTGTAACATCATCTTCCAATCTTCTACCATTAGGAAAACCATCCATGTTTGGTATATTTTGTAAGGCTGCACTGCCATTAAATCTTGGATCTGTTAAACCTAATACAGCAGCATTTACAATACCAAGCGGGCTAAAGTCAGGGCTGTTTCTTGGGGTAACCGGTACCGCCATATTCAACCTTAAATAATCGCCAAGGGATGGTAAAAAATTATTGATAAAAGGCTTACCTGCTGCTAATGGGTTACCTGTAGGTTTGCCTGTAGCTAACTGGTAAGGGCGAAGGTTTGGTACGCCTGTGTAAAATGCAGGTAAGATATCTACAGCTCTAGGACTTGCACTATCCGGCAACAAAATGCTACCGAAGTTAGCTTCAGATAATGCTGTACCATCCAATGCAGGATTACCTTTTAAAGGGAACAAACCTGGTTTACCATTTCTAAAATCAAAAGCTCCTAAAGATTTTGTTTGTATTCTTAAATTTGCTAAGCCCGGTACTGCTCCGCCAAATTGAGAATCATCCATATACAAAGCAAGCTCCGGGTTTTTAAAGTAAGGAATAAATTGTCCGTCGTTTGCGGGACTTGTTGCATTCCATGTGTCTTTATCACCCAAAGCAATAATAACTTCGTTTGTTAATGGCATACCAAGTCTAGATACCTGCACCCAAGCACCAGAAGTTGATGGTTTATCACCAGTTGTGCTTAGTGTAGTAATTGCCGGTCTGCTTGCGCTTGCATAAACACCTATTACAAAATCACCATCTAAAATACTTGTTGCAGTTGCTGTAGTTCTACCTGTTTTCTGCAAAGTACTAATAGGCACTTCAATAGCTATTGTATGACAATTCAATTTAGCCAAACCATCTCTTGCACCTGCGGTTCTAAAACCACCTGCATCAAAAGCGCCACCAAGATCTACAAAGAACGGATCATCTCTTGGACCACAAAAAACCTTTTCGCCTGAATTTGCAGTTGCAATTGCTGCATCTGCCAACGATTCGTAACTGCTTGCGCCAAGTCCTACGCCAGACTCTATACTGCGAGGGCCAATATTATTTGGAGGTACAATACCTGCAGCTACAATAGTAGTAAATGAGGCACCACCATCCATACTTCTTTCACACTTGTAAGTGGTTTTAAGATTTTGTTTGCCTAAGCGGATATTGAAAAAAGTTGAACCATCTTCATTTACCTGTGTAAATGTGAAGCGATAAATGATATCATCGCCGGCTGTAGCCGTGTTATTATCTACATGAATTTCGTAGCGAATATTCTCTCCGAAATTATAATAGTTTGGACCACCTGCCGGATGTTCGAAAGGAATATAGTTAGCAATTAAAATGATCTTGCTGGAATCTGCAGGACTACGGAATGCATATACATCAGTATTATCTGCAAGTGGGTCATTACTGATCAATGGAGCT
>JANLVW010000084.1:0-1052 GCA_031364205.1 Ferruginibacter sp. | reverse complement strand
GCAGCATCATATTTTGCCGATGGGTTGCGTAAAATCTCAATTTTGCTAATGCTGTTGGCAGGTAAGTTTTTTAGCAGGTTTGCCAAATCTTGGGCACTCAATTTTATCTCTCTGCCACTTATATAGATCGTAGAAGGTGTTGAGCTGTTTAAATATACATTCCCATCCTGATCTACTATAGCTCCAGGAGTTTTTTCCAGCACTTCAAAAGCATTTGTGCTGCTGCCTGCAAGCTGTTCAGCATCCACAACCGTTTTATCATCTTCCTGCTTAAGCAATGGCGTACGGCTGTTGACCACAACTTCACCCAATTGCTTAGACATTGTTTGCAGTACCACATTTAAAGTAGTATCGTTGCTTCCCGTCTGTAATTTTTGATAAAATGTTTTAGTATTTACAGTTGCTATTTTAAGAATATACGCTGTGTTGCTTTTAAGGGAAAAAACGGTTTCTTTATTTGATGTTTGTGTAAAGAGTAATAATGAATCTATGTTGCGCAGAATTGCTGTGGTTGCATTTACCACTTTTTCTTTTTTATCATTTAAACTGTTTATACGTACAGTTATACTCTGACTGGCACTCGTATGATATAGCACCAACATAAATAGTGTTGCTGCAAATGTTTTTCTCAAGCCTGTTTTGTTTTAAGGTATTTGTACGGTTGAAACAAAACTGCACTTTTTTTTTCATATATAAAAAAATGAGTGGTATGTTTTACTAAAATCACTCATTTTCTTATTAAACTATTTTTTTATTTACTCTTCTCGAAAAGTTCTTTTTTATCTACCACTTTAATTTGGGTGCCCTTTTTTAGTGTTTTACTCACTACATCATAAGGTCCGGTTACCACTTCATCTCCTACTTTTACTCCACTCGTTATTTCAATATAGTTAATATCCTGTATGCCGGTTTTTACAGGTACTCTTGTCACTTTATTATCTGCACCTTTTACAAAAACCACTACAGCGATATCATTATCAGTTGTATTTTTTTCAGCAATGTTATCTGTAGCTGCCACTTTCTTTTTGTCTGCGCCAAGACTGTCATTTTTA
>JANLVW010000058.1:0-8242 GCA_031364205.1 Ferruginibacter sp. | reverse complement strand
GAAACAATGGTAACATCTTTACCTTCTCTTTTTATAAAACATTTTCCGATTGGTAACACATATTCTTCTTCAGGCACATCACCTTTTTCACCATACATAACTTCACTTTCCATAAACATTACCGGGTCATTATCTCTAATTGCAGCCTTTAATAAGCCTTTAGCATCGTAAGGATTGCTTACTGAAATAACTTTTAGCCCGGGTATATTTGCATACATACTTTCAAAAGCCGTACTGTGTTGGGCGCCTAGCTGTCCGGCACTTCCGTTTGCTCCTCTAAAAACAATGGGACATCCAACCTGTCCGCCACTCATAGCAAGCATTTTAGACGCAGTATTTAAAATTTGATCTAAAGCAAGGACTCCAAAATTCCATGTCATGAATTCTACAATCGGTCTAAGACCATTTTGTGCAGCACCAACGGCAATTGCAGTGAAACCAAGTTCTGCAATTGGCGTATCAATAATTCTTTTCTCACCAAACTCTTCCAGCATTCCCTGACTTACTTTTTAAGCGCCATTGTATTCTGCCACTTCCTCTCCAATTAAAAAAACCCTGTCATCCTTTCTCATTTCTTCCTGCATGGCTTCTCTGAGAGCCTCTCTAAACGCTATTTGACGCATAAGTATTATTGAGTATTTAGTGTTAAGTATTAAGATTTAGAATTCTAAATTCTAAACAAATTTATTGCAACAGTGTTGAATGAGCAAAATTTAAAGCACAATGCTTATTTGATGTAATCAAACTTTTATAAATTTTAGTAGTTCATAAGCTAATCAGCAAATTATCAAATGAGCTAATTAATTTATGTTCTCTATCACCATGGCACTAGCACCCCCACCGCCATTACAAATACCGGCAGCACCATATTTTGCATTGTTCTGTTTTAAAACATTTAGAAGCGTAACAATTATTCTTGCACCGCTTGCACCCAATGGATGCCCCATAGAAACTGCTCCACCATTAACATTGACTTTAGCAGCATCGAGTTTCATGCGTTTTGAGTTCTCAAGTCCTACAACTGCAAATGCTTCATTTAATTCCCAAAAACTAATGTCTTCCATTGTTAATCCTGCTTTAGCAACAGCCTTGGGTACTGCAATAGATGGCGTGGTTGTAAACAATTCAGGCGCCTGTTCAGCATCTGCATAGCTTACAATTTTACCTATTGGTTTTAAACCAAGCTCTTCCATTTTTCTCTTGCTGATTAAAACAACTGCAGCAGCACCATCATTCATTGTGCTGGAGTTTGCAGCTGTAACGGTACCGTCTTTTACAAATGCACCTTTTAGTCCTGCAATTTTATCAAACTTCACATTAAATGGTTCTTCATCTTTTGAAAAAATAACAGGGTCACCTTTTCTTTGTGGAATAGAAACCGGAACAATTTCATTGTCAAATCTTCCTTCGTTGGAAGCAGCCTGAGAACGTTTGTAACTTTCTACTGAGAATGCATCCTGCTCTTCTCGGCTGATGCCGCAGCTTGTAGCACAAAACTCCGCCGCATTGCCCATTGCCTTGCCATCATACACATCGGTAAGACCATCTTTTGCAAGACCATCAATCATTTGTACGTTACCATATTTATTGCCCCAACGCATATTTTCTGTATAAAAAGGCACATTGCTCATACTTTCCATTCCGCCTGCAATTATAATATCTGCATCGCCAAGCATAATACTTTGCGCTGCCAGGGAAATTGATTTCATACCACTCGCACAAACTTTATTTATGGTTGTACAATTTACTTCGTTTGGTAAACCCGCAAATTTAGCCGCCTGTCTTGCCGGCGCCTGGCCAAGATTTGCCTGTATAACAGAACCCATTAAAACATCTTCAATCTGTTCAGCTTTTAACCCACTTCTTTCCAGTGCACCTTTTATTGCGGCAGCGCCTAATTGAATAGCAGTGACATCTTTAAGTGATCCACCAAAACTTCCAATGGGTGTGCGAACAGCTGAAAGAATAAATACTTCTTGCATAGGATTTTTTGATTGCAAATGTAAGTTTTATTGTACAATGAAATCTTTAAGAAGATACCGAATTAAAAAACGAAAAAACCATCCTAAACCGGGATTTAATTTCATTGAGTCAGATTGTTTATCGTTTCTCTTACAACTTCCCTATTGGAAAAATATTCTTCGTTTTCCTTTTAATGTTTTATTCGTATCAAGATTTTTAGTCGTTTTATTTTATCTGACAGTCAACATACATTTAATGTCATGCAAAAAGCATTCTTTTATCATAAATCTATGGGATTATTGTAGAAGTTTTTACCCAATCTCTAAAATTGATATCTTATAATAACATCTAAATTTAAAAATTTTACCTTCTCTTTAGAGCTATTTATTAGGAGTTCATTATTTTTAAAACTGGTAATTAAATCTCAACCCGAAATACTGCTATGGGAATTCTAAAATAAAATTGTTGTAAATTATATTGTATATATGTTGTATTGTAATGGTTATTTAAGTTTTTCAGTCTTTGATTTTATTCCTATTTCATTTAGTGATAGAGTTTTATATATTGTTCTTAGTATCTAATCTTTTTTGTTTATTCTTACAGCCAAGGCAAACAAAGCAGATTGTAAGTTTCTTAAATAGATTTTTATTTAGAGCTTATAAAAAAATGATCCTGTTAGGTGATATAAATTAAATTCGGTTTAATATTTGTAAATTTGTTTTCAACAATTAACTCTTAAAAAAAATTTATGAAAAACAAATTGCAACTTTCTATGTTGTCTATTGCTATATTACTTGGTTCTTTTGTGGCTAATGCTGCAATGGTTAATCCTTCAGATAGTGCAAAAGATGCTGCTATCTATTCTCACATCGTTACAAGAGTAAATGAAATCCAGGCAATAGACAAAACTACGTTGTCAGATAATTCAAAATCTGAACTGCGTAAAGAACTCAAACAAATGAAAAAACAGGCAGGTGGATTAGATAAAAGAGTTTATCTTTCAATAGGTGCAATTATTATAATAATTTTATTGCTTATTTTGATTTTATAAAAGATCAACAAATGCATTTGGTGCCGAACGATTTAATCGTTTGGCATTTTATTTTATACGTGGATCAATTATACTATAAAGTACATCTGCCAATATATTAATTGTAATAAAAATTACGGCACTTAATAACACAGCTCCCATAACAACAGGATAATCAAGTTTCTCCAAAGCATTCACTGTTACTTTACCAATTCCTTTCCAGCCAAAAATATATTCTATAAAAAATGCCCCTGCAAGCAATTCAGCAAACCAACCTGTAATGGCTGTAACGACCGGGTTTAACGCATTTCGCAGTGCATGTTTAAAAATAACCGTATTTGTTGACAAGCCTTTTGCATAAGCAGTTCTAATAAAATCCTGCTGCAAAACATCAAGCATAGAACTTCTGGTCAGTTGCGCAATCACTGCCAGAGGACGAATTCCTAGCGTAAAAGCGGGTAAAATAAGGTTTTTTATAGCCAGGTATTTTTCTCCCGTTACTTCATCTATTTCGTACAAACTACCGGTAATATTAAACCCTGTATAGTTGTGTAATAAAAATCCAAAAACATACGCAACAATGATGGCTATAAAAAATGACGGTGCAGATATACCTGCAATGCTTGCAAGAATAGATGTTTTATCAATCCACGTATTTTTTTTAATTGCTGATAATTCGCCTAATAAAATACCAAAAAAACACGCAAATACCATGGCGGTTAAAGCAAGTATTAAAGTTGCCGGTAACGCTTCTGCTAACACAGCTGTTGTATCCTGTTTTGTCTGATAACTTTTACGTAGATAAGGAATTTTAAGACCAATTTTTTTATCGCCGCCAAAAAAAAGTCCTTTTAAATTTTTCTTTTTTATGTCTTCAGAAGAATGAATTGCAATAGGAGAAACATCATTTACGTACAATAAAAACTGTTTCCATTTTGGCTGATCGAGGTATAAATCTTTGCGAATATTATCCAGTGTTTTTTTATCGCCCGTTTGCCCAACTATAAGCCTGGCAGGGTCTCCAAACCCTTGAAACATTACAAAAACCAATGCCAACACTCCCGGCAACACAAGTAATGCGTAAAATATTTTTTTTAAAATCGAATTCATAAGAATAAATATTTTAATTAATATTTTTAAAAGCTGTCCAGCTCCATTTGTTTTTTACCACTGGGCCGTTCATTAAATATAAAGTAGGATCAACTCTTGCAACGGTTTTCATTACAGTTGCATCGCAACTAAGGAATTTTATTGAGGATGAATGTATATTGTTTGCAATCCAGAAATCATTAAACCTATTCTTAACTTTCTCTAACTGTGAGGACACAATAAAAATTGTCTTTTTTTGATTGATAAATGTTTTGACCAAACTTAAATCGCCTTCCCAATTTTTTGGATATGTTTCTAAATCTTTTATATACAGTAAATAATATTCTCCTGCAGTATTTAATATTGCATCTGTACTGTCATTACCGCTTTCTGTGGTAAGCGAAAAATCACTTATTACAGGAATATTATTACTTCCTTTTTGAGAAAGTGTTTGTTTTCTGTCAACAAATTCCCATGTACTGTCAGGTGTTGATTCTGCTCTATATTCTTTTAACACCCCGGCTTTTTTATAAACAAAAACATAGTCATATTTATCGGGTATCGCATTGGCCGGCATCTTACGCAGTTCAACTAAATTATTTCCTTTTTTATAAGGCAGGCAATCGGCCAAAGGCAAATTGCGAAGCACATACCATTGCAGCAATAAAACTAAAATTGTTGCTGATAAAATATATAAAAATGAAAAAAATGGTTTGGCAATTGGCGAAATGTATTTTGTGCTAAACAAAAGAAAGAAAGCCAATACAAGTAGTACAATATCTTTTGTAAATGTTTGTATAGGAGTTAATGGAATACAATCACCAAAGCAGCCGCAGGCGCGAATTTTCCCGGTAAATAAAACGTAGGAGGTTAAAAAAGTAAAGAAAATCATTAGTAACAATAAAACTGAGATGGTCATTTTTTTCTTCCAGCCAATAAGCAGTGCAACTCCAACAATAACCTCCAGCGTTATCATAATTAGTGAAAACGCCAACGCATACTGATCAAAAGTTTTCATAAGCCCGGGCATAAAACCGCTGCCACTCCATGCTTCAAAAAATTCCTGCATTTTAAAAGCAAGTCCTTTTGGGTCTATGGCTTTAACCAATCCTGAAAAAATAAATAACAGTCCGGTAAAAATTCTCGCAACTGTAACAAAAACTTTCATGCAAAATTTATTTTAATGTTTGCCTTCACCAACTAATATCAATCCAAAAACTGCATAGTTCAAAATATCAAACAGATTCGCATCTACACCTTCACTTACCAATGTGACACCCTTATTACTTATAATTTGTTTGATCCGTAATATTTTTGATAAGGAAAGATCTACAAAACTTTCCTGGCTCATTTCCCTCCAGGCTTCGCCATAATCGTGGTTTTTATCTTTCATTAAAGCTTTGGCCATTGCTGCTTTTTGATCATATAATTCCTTTACAATCACTGCATCCAGTTCTTCGGGCTCATCATTATTTATATCCAGTTGTATCAAACCAATTATTGCATAATTTAAAATTCCTTCAAATTCACTTTTAATATCATCATCAATTTTTTGTGTAATTCCTTCCTGTATATTTCTTATGCGCTTCGCTTTGATATAGATCTGATCTGCCACAGATAATATTCTGTAAACCCGCCATGAGGTACCGTAATCGGCTGTTTTTTTTAGAAAAGTATTTCTGCATACATCAATTATTTTATCATATTGTTGATCTGTCGTCATTGGCCCGTTTTTATTCTGGATATTTGTGTATAGCTTCAAAAATACAATTACTACTGCAATGTTTACACTTAACTGTAAAGGAAAATTAATATCGACAGAAATACCCCTTGCAATGGGAATTATAAATGCTACACCTGATTCTTTTTACAAAGAAGATTTGGTAAATGGTCTGGATGGTATTTTAAAACTGGCTGGTAAAATGTTGAATGATGGTGCTGGCATTTTAGATGTTGGTGGACAAAGTACAAAACCCGGCAGCAAACCAATTAGTGTACAAACTGAATTGGACAGAGTAATCCCTGCAATAGAAAATATTCACAATAATTTTCCGGAAGCGATCATTTCTGTAGATACTTTCCACAGCGATGTTGCCGTCGCAGCTGTTGCTGTGGGCGCAACTATGGTTAATGATATAAGTGCAGGAGAATTAGATAAAAAAATGATATCAGTTGTTGCGATGTTACGAGTGCCTTACATATGTATGCACATGAAGGGAAACCCACAAAACATGCAGCAGCAAGCCATTTATGAAGATGTATTAAAAGAAATGCTGGATTATTTTATTAAAAAAATACATCAATGCAGAGATGCCGGTATTAAAGATGTAATCATCGATCCAGGTTTTGGGTTTGCAAAAAATGCTGAGCAAAATTTTTATCTGCTAAAAAATCTTTCTGTATTTAACATGTTGGATTGTCCAATTCTTGCAGGGCTGTCAAGAAAAAGTACCGTTTACAAAACTTTAAATATTACTGCAGCCGACGCTTTAAATGGGACCACTGTTTTAAATACTTTAGCATTAAATAATGGAGCATCTATTTTGCGTGTGCACGATGTTAAAGAAGCTGTGGAAGCAATCACTTTATTTCAACGATACAAACAGGCATAAAAAAGCAGCCCACTTTAAGAGCTGCTTTTTCGTAAAAGTATCTTTTTACTACCTAGGATTTTGACCCTGCTGTTGCATCTGTTGTTGGATCTGTTGTTGCATTTGCTGCTGTTGCATTTTTTTTGCAGCCTCAGGATTAGCTTTCGTTAAACTGTCTGTATATTTTTTCTGCATCTCTTGAAATTTCTTCTGTTGTGCAGCTACATCAGCAGCAGCCTGTGCTTTGGTAAGCACTTCCAAGATTTCTACTTCAAAAATTAAATTTTCGTTTGGCTTAATATCTGCACCGGCACCGGCAGCACCGTATGCTAAACTTGACGGAATGTAAATCTTGGCTTTTGTGCCTTTGTTCATCATTTTTAAGCCCTCGCTCATACCTGGTATAACACCACCACCTAAAGACATATCATTTGTAAGGTTTACAGAAAGGGGCTCTAAATGACCTTTAGATGGATCAGTGTTTGAATCAAACATTTTCCCTTCAATTGTTTTACCTGTGTATTTAATTTTTGTAATTGAAGATGTATCCAACATTGTACCTGTACCTGCTTGAAGTATTTCAACATAAGCGCCTTTTTCTGTTTTAGTTGCTTTGATGTTGTTTTTTGATAAATATTCTTTTAATATTTTATCATCTTTTATAAGCTGTGCAGCTGCTTTTTGTTTACCCGCAACTTCCTGTACTGCCATATTTGCCTGTCTTGCCTTATCAGCATCTTCCTTTGTTTTGTACACATTTATTATTCTGATATTGGTATACAAATAATTTCCTTTTTTCATAAAAGGCGGCATGCTTTCAGGTTGTTTTTTAAACACAGTATCCGTCAACATTTTTGTTGAAAGGCTATCTCCTTTTTTTAGCTGCTTAAACAATTTAAAATATGCAGGTGGTAAATTTGTGGAATCGAAAGTAATAATTTGTGCAGCACCCATGTCTCTTGTGCTGTTTAAAATAGAATCTTTTTTACCATTATTATATACAGAGGTAAAATGAAATTCTATAAATTGACCGGGCTTTAAAGTTTCACCTTTTCCTTCGGAAATTATTTTGTACTCCATTCCTTCTTCTCCTTTTTTGTAAGGAGAATTACAGGCTGCAAAAAGAACGGCTGCCATCAATAATAAATATGCGTTTTTTCTCATTTTGTGTGATGTTTATTTTTAAAATGTATAAGTACTTAATTCTTTTTTATGCTCCTTCATGGCAGTCTTAAAATCATCAACTGCTTTTTCGAGACTGTCGTAAGTAGCACCGCCTGCTGCATTGTAATGCCCTCCCCCATTAAAATAAGTGCGTGCAAATGTATTTACATCAAACTCACCTTTACTTCTAAAAGAACATTTTCTTTCTTCCCCCCTATCAATAATTATAGCGGCAAATTTAATCCCTTCAATGCTTAAAGGGTAATTTACAAGTCCCTCTGTATCTCCGGTTTTAATATCAAATTTTATAAGATCCTGTTGTGGTATCGAAATTAATGCTGTATTGTATTCGTAAAAAACTTCCATTCTGTTAAGCAATACATTACCTATGAAACGCAAACGAGCT
>JANLVW010000032.1:0-1523 GCA_031364205.1 Ferruginibacter sp. | reverse complement strand
CCAAAAAGGTTTTAATTCTTTATCCATATTTATGTTCAAGTATTCCTCCGCAGAGAGTTTCCTATTTAGGCGGATTCTAGTTTCTAACGCAACTTTTTTTATAAATCTAGTTGTTTATTTTATAAGGTCAAAAGTTCATTTTTAATAGCCCTGTTTATCCACTAGCGACGTCGCTTTGCAGCTTTGTGGCTGCACGCTAGTCCCTGTGGATAAACAGGCTTCTTTTATAATTGAAAGGAACAGGGCAGTGATATTATTTTATCACAAACCACTCAAAACATACTTCTCAAATACCTCTTTTGGCGTACACATATCAAGTACTTTTCTTGGTCTTTCGTTTAACTCGTTTTGTACCTCTTTTAAACGTTTTTTGCTGATGGTACTGAAGTCAGTTCCTTTAGGAAAATAATCTCTGATAAGGCCATTGCTGTTTTCATTTGTAGGCCTTTCCCATGGGCTGTAGGGATGAGCAAAAAAGACATCCACCTTGGTGTTTTTTGTAAAGAGTTTGTGCTGTGCCATTTCCGTACCATTATCGTAGGTAAGGCTCTTTTTCATTTGTGCAGGTATGCTCCGAAATTCCTTTTCAAAAGCCTTCCTTACCGAGGTGGCATCTTTAGCTTTTAGATGTACAATAATAACAGTTCTGCTACTGCGCTCATTAAGCGTACCAATAGCGCTAGTGTGGTCTTTGCCAATTATTAGGTCTCCTTCCCAATGCCCTGGTATTTCTCTACCCATTACTTCATCAGGTCGCTCATCTATCCTTACAGGGTCTTTAATAGTAGTGCGTTTATCAGCGCCTCGGCGAACGTTTCCACGATAGGCTCGCTTCTGTCTTAATTGATTTATTAACAGCTTTTTTAGCTCAGGTTTGGCATGTATGTATATGTAAAAATAAATGCTTTCCATGCTAATTTGCATTGCTAAATTGGTAGGATATTTCTTCTTTAAAAAAAGCTGTATTTGCTCTGGCGACCACCGTAAATCTAGTTTTTTTAATACTACTTTTCCTAATGCTTTTTGATGTGCAATTTTGGACTTTCCGCATCTTCTATTTGAGGTATTACCTACAGAAATTCGAGTAGCTTCAAGGGCCGAATAACTGTCCTTTTTGCATAGCTTAATATCTCTACAAATTGCCGATTTACTGTAGTCAATAGCTAGGCCAATTTGTTCTTGTGTTTTGCCCAAAGCAAGTAACTTTTCAATAATAATACGCTGAGGTAAATCAATTCGTTTATAACCTGTTTCCATGTGCAATTTTAAACTTTTTTAAAGGTCTAAAAGTTGCGTTAGAAGTTGGAACCTGCGCCAAAGTGACGCACAACGATAGGGCTTTGTGCAGGTGTGGCATTAGTATTCCTTCCGCCCGAAACCGCTACTGGGCTTTTGCTAAAGATAAATATTTAGAACCAATGTTTGGCGATGCTGGTCAAGCCCGAACAAATGCTGCTATGTTGCTACTGCCGATTGCTACAACCTCAAGCCGCACTTGCACAAAACCCACTGTGGCTGATGCA
>JANLVW010000825.1:0-3645 GCA_031364205.1 Ferruginibacter sp. | reverse complement strand
CGGTCGACCAGTGATAGCAACACGTTGCGGAGGGCCATTACAAAGATGATTTTGTAAAAGCAAAAGGAAATGTTTTGAATTTTTTAAACAGTTATTTAAAAACTCCGTTGTCTCCTAATACTGCGATTGAAAATTATACCTACGACTGGGCATTAAACGGGTAATACAATTACTCAATAAAGAAAAAAACACCGGAAGCATGAAGTTTCCGGTGTTTTTTTTGATGTTATAACATTGAATAGATAAGTTTGCTATTAATCTTTAAAAATAAAATATGCCCACAACAAAATCATATGCAGTACAAAACAGCGAGACTAACCTTTCTGTATGGCAACTTGAAAGAAGAGAACCGGGAGGAAAGGACGTTGAGTTGGATATTTTGTTTTGCGGTGTTTGTCACAGCGATCTTCACCAGATAAAAAACGAATGGGGCAATTCTATTTTCCCAATGGTACCAGGGCATGAAATTGTTGGCAAAGTGACACGCGTAGGCAACGAAGTTTCTAAATTTAAAATTGGCGATACAGTAGGTGTAGGCTGCTTTGTAGACTCCTGCAGAACATGCGAAAATTGCAAAGATGGACAGGAGCAATACTGCAGCAACGGTAATTCAAGTACCTACAATTCTTACGAACAGGATAAAAAAACACCTACTTACGGTGGATATTCAAAATCAATAGTTGTAAATGAAGATTTTGTTTTAAGTGTATCTGAAAAACTTCCTTTAAACGAAGTAGCACCATTGTTGTGCGCCGGAATTACAACATACTCTCCTCTTAAGCATTGGAAAGTTGGTAAAGGACATAAAGTTGCTGTTGCAGGGCTGGGTGGCCTGGGCCACATGGCTGTAAAATTTGCTGTATCATTTGGTGCAGAAGTTACTGTGCTGAGTACTTCATCCAGCAAAGAAGCGGATGCAAAAAAACTGGGCGCACATAAATTTGTTGTTACAAAAAATGCAGAAGAATTAAAAGCAGTTGTCGGGTATTTTGATTTTATTATTGATACCATCTCTGCTGACCATGATTATGCAACTTATCTTTCTTTGTTAAAAACAAATGGTGTGCAAATTTGCGTAGGTGCACCACCAACACCGGCAGCTGTTCATGTATTTAATTTAATAGGAGGCAGAAAAAGTCTTGCAGGTTCATTGGTAGGTGGATTGCCCGAAACACAGGAAATGCTTGATTATTGTGCAGAACACAACATTGTTTCTGACATTGAAATGATAGATATAAAAGATGTACACGCAAGCTATGAGCGCATGCTGAAGGGAGATGTTAAGTACCGTTTTGTTATAGATATGGCAACTTTGTAATTTAATCAAAATTAAAATAAATAAAATCATGGAAAAATTTGCATTACTAGCACGAGTAGAAGCTAAACCCGGAAAAGAAGCTGCGGTGGAAGCATTTTTAAAAAGTGCCTTGCCATTGGCAGAAGCGGAGAATGATACCGTAAAATGGTATGGTCTAAAAATAAATGAAAACACCTTTGGCATATTTGACACTTTTATTACAGAAGATGGAAGAAAAGCACATTTACAAGGTGAAATTGCAAAAGCACTGATGGAAAATGCTTCTGAGCTTTTAGCAAAAGATCCGGTAATTGAATTTGTAGACTTATTAGCAGTAAAATAATCAAACTAAAATATTGTGAACATTACATTAGCACAGGCGGAAGCAGCAATTGCTGCAGCAAAAATTAAAGCATTAGAAATAGATACCAAAATGGATATTTCCGTTGTAGATGCAGGAAGCAATCTTGTAGCATTTGCACGTATGGATGGAGCATGGATTGGATCAGTAGATATTTCGTTTAAAAAAGCAAAAACTGCTGCATGGTTTACAATGGATACGGCAGCATTATCACCTTTGATACAACCCGGACAATCCTTGTATAATATTGAACACTCAAATGGTGGCCTTATAACCTTTCCGGGTGGCGTCATTATTAAAAATGAAGCAGGAGAAGTAATAGGTGCAATCGGCGTATCAGGTAGCCTTGTTGAAAATGATCATGCTGTTGCAGTAGCAGGAGCAAAAGCAGTAAAATAAATCTTTTATAGTAAAGAAAATCCATCATTAGTGATGGATTTTTTTTAAAAATTTTTTAAAATTTATATAAATACTATTCTTTAATAGTTTCTTCTCATTTTTAAAAAAAACCAATACAATTCAACTTAATAATTTTTAGCTTCATCGTCACCCAAATTATGCAATTAGCGTTTCGCAATTAAGGCTCCTGTATTTCCATGGTTTTTCAATAATTTTGGGTACAAATTTCTTTTATTGGCTATCGTTAATTGATTGTTTGATGAAGAAAAATTAAATTTTTACATTAAATGGATATTTATATTTATGCACTTGTAGGGTTAGTTGTAGGTTTTATAATGGCATGGATAATTCAATTAATTGCCATTCAGAAAATAAAAAAAGAAAATAAAAGTGTAAAGGGTTTGCTGGAAAGCGAAAAACTAATAAAAGAAAATGCTCAAAAAGAAAATAATTTTTTATTACAGTCAGCGGAAGCAGCCTTAATTACCACAAAAATAAAATTAAAATCTACTGAAGATCTCGTAAAAATTATGGATAATGATATTTTGCTGATGCAGAAAAGCAACGAAGAAACGGAAGATCTACTTGCAAAAGGTGAACCTGCATTATATGACATAAAAATAAAACTTATAGAAGCTCAGAATATAATTTTACGGTACAAGGCTCAGATCGGTGAAAAATAGTTTATTTCTTTGGAGCTTTTGTGGAATCAGCCAAAGCAGTTGTTTTTTTATCTTTCTGAAATTTATTGAATAGATCCAATTTAAAATTAATTTTTCCGTCGCTACCGGTTTTACCTCTTAAAAAAATACTTTTCCCTATTTTTGATTTGGTACCAATGTTAACCGGGTTATAATCTTCATCTCTTTTTTTAAGGTTATTGAGCGGAATCTGTATACTAAGATCTGAACCTGTTTTTTTACTGTACAAACCCTCTACAAATAATGATATTACTGAAGATTGAATTTCCATTTTATTTAATTTAATATCCCCATTTTTAATCGTCAGGTTATCTTTCAATTCTGCAAAGGTTATATTATCAAAATCCCGTTTTTTAAAAATAAAATTCTGAATTTTTTTTATAGGTTCAAAATTATTCAATGCTCCATTTTTTAATGAAAAACTTATTTCTCCATTTACAGATGAGGGAAGTACTTCTCCTTCATCATTAATATTTAAAGCAGTATTAACCTTAGCTGTTAACTGCCCTTCGAGATTTGTAGATAAAATACCATCCTGCCCAAAATTATTAAATGATGCAAACAATTTTTTTACATCTACATTATTAACATCGGCTTTAATATTTGCTGTATGATACGCTCCTGAATTATTTAGTAACTGGCCTTTTATATTCATACTGCCGCCATTTGCCTGCATACTGATATTATTCAGTATATATCTATCCTGTAACAATGTTATGCTTGCATTTGCATTGTTGGCAATAAATTTTTTATACCGTAAAATGTTTGCGTTTAATGAAATATCGATGATACCTTTTTCTAACAGGTCATCAATTTTTACTGCCATATCGCCAAAACTTTTTTTGTTGCTGCTTACTTTTTTTACTGCAGTGCTTTTCTTTTTCAAC
>JANLVW010000821.1:0-2947 GCA_031364205.1 Ferruginibacter sp. | reverse complement strand
GCCAGTACAGTTCCCAATAAATAAAGCAACATCATTACTAACCCTTGCAAACTTAGAAAACCAAAGTACAGTTTTGAAGGAATAACCAGCGCAATAAGTATAGTGTAAACCGGAAGCCGAGCACTGCAGCTCATCAACGGTGTTATCATTATCGTTAGTAAACGCTCTTTTTTATTTTCAATATTTCTTGCACTCATTATTGCTGGTACTGCGCAAGCATAACCACTTATCATCGGCATTACGCTCTTTCCGTTCAATCCTACTTTGCGCATTAATTTATCTGTAAGAAAACTTATTCTTGCCATGTAGCCGGAATCTTCCAATAGCGTTAT
This sequence comes from Ferruginibacter sp., assembly GCA_031364205.1. GTDB lineage: Bacteria > Bacteroidota > Bacteroidia > Chitinophagales > Chitinophagaceae > Ferruginibacter. The sequence goes on along the minus strand of JANLVW010000821.1, from coordinate 2,615 downwards.
TACCCCGAACAAAATCATTATCTGCGGTATAAAAACCATTATACCACTAAGCCCTGCTACAATACCATTTATAAAAACATCAGCAAATAATCCATTTGGCAATATGCCTGAAAGCCAGCCTCCAAGTTTTGCAAAACTCCATTCTATCCCTGCCATTGGAAACTGTGCCAGCCAGAATATTGACTGGAACATGATGAATAAAACAGAGATAAGAATTACATAACCCCAGGTGCGATGCAATAAAATATTATCAAGTTTTTCGGTAAACAATGATTTTTTTAGCGGATCGTTTTCTACAACTGTTTGCTGCATAATAAACTTTATGCGGTTGTAGCGTTGCATAATTTCTTCTGCCTGTGTTTTGGTGGCATTAAAATTATGATCGTATTTTACAGCAGCAATTTTATCGTGCAGTATTTTATTGAGTTCAAAATATTCGTTATTTATTAAATAGTGCAAAACCTTGTAATTGCTCGCATCCAGGAAATATTTTTTTGCAACACTTACAGATGGGTTATTTAAAAAACTTTCCTCCAAAAAATCTCTTGCAGGTAAATGCTGTGCATTTTCCGCCAGTTGTTCTATTGCTTTTTTTAAAGCAGTAATACCTTTATTTTTTCTTGGATTTATTGCTACAATTGGTACGCCCAATTCTCTTTCCATGCCTGCAATATCTATTTGTGTACCTTTTTGATTGGCAAGATCCATCATGCTAAAACCAATTACCAAAGGAATTTTTAAGTCTATTATCTGCGAACAAAAAAGAAGGTTTCGTTTAAGGTTACTGGCATCTGCAATAACAACAATCATATCGGGTTTTACTTCCCTGTCTTCTCCCATCAAAACTTTATAAGCCACCCATTCATCTGCACGTTTTGGGTAAAGGCTGTATGTACCAGGTAGGTCAATAATAGTTGCGTCAATATTTTCTGAAATTTTACAACCACCCGTTTTTTTGTCAACAGTTACACCAGGAAAATTGCCAACTTTTTGGTTAAGACCAGTAAGCACATTAAACAATGATGTTTTTCCACTGTTAGGGTTTCCTACGAGAGCGATATTTAATTTTTTATTCACCTTTGAATTTTAAAATCAACATTATCTGCAAAAATAACGGTTCCCACCTTGCCTACAAATACTATCGGGAATATCATTTGCATATTTAGAAATCAAAACAACTTAGCGTGCTTTCTCGGTTATTTTAATATAATGTTTCAATAACCAGTGTTTAACATATTGGTTATATCGTAAATGGAATTTTGCAATACCACTCTGGATGAAACACCTAATGTTTGTTTCTTTATCATGCCAATTATTAAACTTCCGGAGGCTGCGAATACAAAATCTCATGCTATGTTTCAAAGCCTTGCTTTACTTTTGCAAAAATTAATTTTTAATGACCTTTAATTACAACGATAGCTCAACAACCGTTTTTAAAATTGTTTCTACTTTTTTAGCAGAAAAAAAGTTAGCAATAGCTTCGTTAGATGTTAACAGACCCTGGGGTGGTTTTTTTGTGATGGACGAAAGGGAAGCCAATCATTTTATTGCTGCCTTCTTTCCTAATCTTACAAATGCCGAACTCAATATTTCAGGTAAACTCAGCCCAAAAATATTAGTTGTAGGACCTCATAAAAGATTAAGCTGGCAATATCACCTTCGCCGTGCAGAAATTTGGAAATTGGTAGGTGGCGAAGCGGCTGTTATGGTAAGCGATACAGACGAGGAAAATGAAATTATAAGTTTAAAAAAAGACGATATTATTGAATTAAAGCAAGGCGAAAGGCATCGACTTATCGGTACGGAAAACTGGGGAATTATTGCAGAAATATGGCGTCATACGAGTGCTGATTACCCAAGCGATGAAAATGATATTGTAAGGGTGCAGGATGATTTTGGGAGGTAGCCTCCCTAAATCCCTCCGAGCGAGGGACTTTGAAACTCTGATTTTTTGGGGTTATTTTTCTATGATTACCTTTACTTTCAACGCAGCCTCTACCATTTTCATTTCGCCAAAACTTGCGTTAGGTAACAATGGTTTTAAATCGGTCAAAGTTTTTTCCCCTCTATCTTTCATAACCTTTGCTATAGTTTCGTATTCTTCTTTTGAAATGAATGAAGAAATTTCTATCAATCCGTTTTCAATAAAAGCCGCTAAATGACCTTCAATTGTCTGGACAGCAAAGTTTCGTAACACAGCTATTTCTGCAATTGTTTTTCCTTCTTTAAATAAAACATAAGTGCTTTGCTTGGTATCAATTTTTTCTGATGCGACTTTTGTTTTTCGTTCCTTTTTTTGTGCGGGCGTTTTTGTGATTAAACTGGTTTCTATATTATGCAGTTCGCAATAGTCATTTACTGTTTGCAAAATATCACCCCCGTATTTATCAACCTTAACTTTACCAAAACCATTTATTAGTAATAAATCTCGGCCTGTTCTTGGTAAAAAAGTAGCAATATCTTTTAGCATAATGTGTGTTGCCACCATAAAAATCGGTGTTCCTTCATCAGCACAAATATTATCTCTCCTTCTTTTTAATGTATCTTATAATTCCGGATTGGGCGAATCTGTTTTACTACTTTTCTTTTTGCTGCATAACAACTTAATAAAAATT
>JANLVW010000802.1:0-1916 GCA_031364205.1 Ferruginibacter sp. | reverse complement strand
TCCACCGGTGATGGCATATTTTCCCTTTACAAATTTGCCGGTCTTTTCTAAAATAACTGAACCATTACTTTGCTCTAGCGCCTGCTCATTTTCTGCAATAAAAACATTGCCCAATAACTGTTTGGTAAGGTTTGCATATTTAGAATCAAACTCTACCACATCCATTGCGGGCAATGTATCTTTGGGTGTTGTGTGTATGTTAATATCAGTAAATTTATCAAGCAAAAAGAAATTTGCTTTTCCTTTTTTATTTTCATCCAGCAAATGAATGGCCTGTAAACCTTCGGCCAAATTATTTACTACATAATAATTTAAGTATGGATCGAGCACATTTTCAACAGCCGCACGGTATTCCTCCTTTACATAAATAATATCTGACAGCAGCGGTGCTTCTTTGTTCCAACCTTTGTTGTTGTGTAAAAATTTTACACTTTCAGGATAGCCTTCCATAGAATCTACCAGGCTCTTTAATAAATCGTATTCATTGGTACGGGCGTCTAACTTGCGGCTTTCATCTGCCAGGTTTTGCCGCATGCCTTCCATCATATTTTGGGTAGCGAGTATCTGCTCCTTTGTCCGATCCTGATGTTCCTGCAGTTGCTGAATAGCTGTTTTCTTACTTTCGAGTCCCTGCTCTTTTTCAATCTTTTCTTTTTCTAAGGTTTGAAGTTGTACTGCCCTTGATTTTTGCTCTTCACCTAATTGTAAAATAGTACGCTGCAAATTTTGTATGCTTGTATCAGCTACTGCAACTTTTTTTTCTGCATCAAAACGATTTAATTGTGTTGCTTGGTTTTCTTTGCGCAGCAAATCAATAGCCGAACGCTTATCATCAAATATGCGGCGCTTTTCTTCTACCGCTTCTTTAAGGTCTTCCACTTTTTCTTCCAGCTCTGTAACCTTTTGCTCCTCCTCTATTAACTGGTTGCCCGTAAAACTGATGCTTTCTTGCAGGCCCGATAACTGCCCGGATGCTTTCTTTAAAAACTCATCCAAGTTAACCTTGGTTTCTTTTAAGTATTGTACTTTTTGGCTGCTAAGGTTTTTCTCATTTTCCTTGCTGCGAACCTTATCCAACATTTCGTTGTAAGCATGTTGCATTTGCTGCAAGGCTTTTTCTTTTTCTACAAAAGCTAATTTCTCCTTTTCAAGAGTTGCATCTTCGCCCGCAATGGCAACTTCGAGTTCTATTTTTTTATCAACTTCTTCCTGTTGTTGTGCGTTTAAATCACGGTACGTAATATTAAAACCTTCCAATGCGGCTTTTGCGAGTTCAATAGAAACTTCTTTGTATTCTTTTTTTATTTCGAAATATTTCTCTGCTTTTTTGGCCTGGTTTTCTAAACTTTTAAGCTGGTTGTTTATTTCAAACAAAAGATCCTCTATACGTGCAAGATCCTGTTCTGTGGCGTCTAATTTAAGTTTTGCTTCTTTTTTGCGGGTTTTGTAAATAGTAATGCCTGCAGCCTGTTCCAGCATTCTGCGGCGGCTGTTTTCTTTGTCTTTAATAATATCATCTACCATTCCAAGCTCAATAATGGCATAACTGTCGGTACTTACGCCTGTATCCATAAACAAATTATGAATATCTTTCAACCGACAAGCCACATCATTTAGTCTGTATTCACTCTCACCACTTTTATAATATTTGCGGGTAACGGTTACAGTGTTAAACTCTGTTGGAAGTAAGTTTTTTGTATTTTCAAAAGTGAGGCTAACTTCTGCTAAACCACTCGCATTGCGGGTTTTACTGCCGTTAAATATAAGGCTCTCCAGATTTTCGCTTCTTAAATTGCTGATTTTATGCTCGCCAATTACCCACCTAATGCTATCAATAATGTTACTTTTACCACAGCCATTTGGCCCGATAACTCCTGTAATCCCTTCATCAAAATTGAGAACGGTTTTATCGGCAA
>JANLVW010000769.1:0-5286 GCA_031364205.1 Ferruginibacter sp. | reverse complement strand
AGAAAAAATGTAATAAGTACCATGATAAAAAGTGTGGTGGCGGCGGGTGTTGTAAGTGTGCTTTGGATAACGGTTGGTTATAGTCTTTGTTTTGGTGAGAGTATTGGTGGTTTTATAGGGAATCCGTTTACCCATTTATTTTTTAAAAATGTAAGCAGCGGTGCGGCTTCTTTGCAGGGCGGTCCGGCTTTAACCATACCACTTTTACTCTTTGCAATGTTTCAGCTAATGTTTGCTATTATAACTCCCGGTCTTGTAGTGGGTGCAGTGGCAGAGCGAATAAAGTTTTCAGCCTATATTTTATTTATTGTTCTGTTTAGCCTGTTTGTATATGCACCATTGGCGCACTGGACCTGGCATCCAAAAGGATTTTTGAATTCAATGGGTGTATTAGATTTTGCAGGTGGCACAGTTGTGCATATATCTGCCGGTTGTGCTGCACTTGCCGGTGCTTTGGTTTTAAAAAGACGGCAATCGCATTTAGAAAATAAAGAAATTCCTCCTGCAAATATCCCTTATGTATTAATTGGAACCGGACTGTTGTGGTTTGGGTGGTTTGGTTTTAATGCAGGCTCTGCGCTTGGTGCAAATATGCTTGCCGTATCTGCTTTTGCAACTACCAATACAGCAGCTGCTTCAGCGGGATTAAGCTGGATGTTTTTTGATGTTTTAAAAGGTAAAAAACCATCTGTACTTGGCTTTTGTATTGGAGCAATTGTTGGGCTTGTAGCAATAACACCCGGCGCAGGCTTTGTAGCTATTCCACAAAGTATTTTTATTGGCTTTATTGCTGCTATTATTTCAAATATTGCAGTTCATTACAAATCAAAGTCAAGTTTAGATGATACTCTGGATGTTTTTCCATGTCATGGAATTGGTGGTATGGTGGGCATGATATTGACAGGGGTATTTGCTACCAAAACAGTAAATGCAGGGGGTGCTGACGGACTTTTTTACGGCAACCCAACTTTCTTTTTTATACAGTTAAAAGGACTGGCAATTGTAGTTGCCTACAGCTTTACGGTATCATTTGCCATATTTAAATTCATCAATTTTATTTTACCAATAAGAGTAACCAAGCAGGATGAACTGCTTGGCTTAGATGTAACACAACACAATGAAAATTATACACAAGGCACCTTGCTCGTACAAAATGGAGATGTATTTAAAGAAACACTTGTTGAGAATTAAATGATATAATAACTGAGTTAGCTGTTCATAATTTTATTTTGATGGGTAATGCTTTCCATGTGTACCGCATCGTAATATTTAGTCATAAATTCTCTGCTAAGTTTTAAAGATTCTCCTTTTTGATAAGCCCTTTCTAAAATTTCATTCCACCTGTTTGTCTGTAAAATGGTGATGTTATTTTCTTTTTTGTATTGACCAATCTGCTCTGCAACTTTCATACGCTGGCTTATGATCTGCATCAATTCATCATCTAAATGATTTATCTGTTGGCGAAGTTTTTCTAACGCAGCATGAAATTCCGGCGAGTTTGTATCTTCTTTTCTCCATTCGATAGCATCTAATAATTCTGCAAGCACAGCCGGTGTGATCTGTTGTTTTGCATCACTCCATGCAGCATCAGGATCAATGTGGCTTTCAATCATCAGTCCATCATAATCTAAATTAATTGCCTGCTGAGAAACAGCCTGTAAAATATCTCTTCTACCACTAATGTGAGAGGGATCGCATATCAATAGCATACCTGGATTGCGTCGTTTCATTTCAATAGCCAAATGCCACATAGGGGCATTCCTATATTCAGTATTGCCATAAGAGCTAAAGCCACGATGTATTAATCCTACCTGTTTTATGCCTGCCTTTTCAATGCGCTCTACGGCGCCAATCCACAATTCAATATCAGGATTAATAGGGTTTTTTATAAGTACAGGAATGTCAACGCCTCTTAATGCATCGGCAACTTCCTGCACACTAAAAGGGTTTACGGTTGTTCTTGCACCAATCCATACAACGTCAACATCAAAACTTAAAGCATCTTCCACCTGCTTTGCTGTAGCAACTTCTACAGTTGTAGGCAGGCCTGTTATTTTTTTTGCCTGCGCAAGCCATGGCAGGCCTTTTACGCCTACACCTTCAAACATACCCGGTCTTGTACGGGGTTTCCAAATACCTGCACGCAACATATCTATTTTGCCCGTTGCAGCCAACTGAACGGCAGTTTCTATCATCTGCTCTTCCGTTTCTGCACTGCAGGGTCCTGAAATTATCAAAGGTCTTTTTGCCCAGAGTTCCTGTACTTTTTCTTTCATATTATTTTTTTTCTAAGAGTTCGAAAGAGAAAAAGAGAATTGTACTATTCTCATTCTTTTTGTTTTTTAAATTATGTTGTTCTATTTATTCCCTCATTTTTTTAAATTAATTTCAATTTGACCTTCTTTTTTCCTCCTTTTCTCTTTTCCATCCTAGCCTTTCCTACTCCTTTAAATTCCTGCCTATTTTATGATCCTACTTATTTTATTCGCATCCTCAATTAATTCCTGCAGGTAATTATAGTTTTCTTTTTCCAGACAGCTTTTAAATTTTTTTAACTGCATAATATGTTCGTTTAAAACATCCAAAATATTTTCTTTATTCTGTTTAAAAATAGGCACCCACATGGCGGCATTACTTTTTGCAAGTCTTACCGTACTTTCAAAACCACCGCTTGCCAGTTCAAAAATAGCATCATCTTCCCGCTCCTTTTCTAAAACTGTATTCGCCAATGCAAAACTTGTAATGTGCGATATGTGACTTACATAAGCAGCATGTAAATCGTGTGCCTGGGCATCCATATAAACAAGGTGCATTCCTATTTTTTTATAAATAAATTCCATTGTCTCCAATGCATCTTGTGCAGAATTTTCCTTGTCGCATATTACACATGCTTTTCCTGCAAATGCACCATTAATTGCAGCTTCAGGGCCACTGTGCTCTGTTCCCCACATGGGATGTGTAGCAACAAATCTGCTTCTTAAAGGATGGTCTTTAAGCATATTGCACAAGGCGAGTTTTGTAGAACCTGCATCAGCAATAACATGGTTAGCTGTAACAAATTCCATCAATTTTTCTACAACCGTAACAGTAGCATCTACAGGTATTGCTAAAAAAATAAAGTCACTTTTTTTTACTGCGTCTTCCAGCGAAAGTGCTTCATCAATTAAGCCAAGAGCCAGTGCTTTTTCTATATTTTTTTCACTTGTATCTACACCAATAATATTTTTGGTAAGCTGCTGTTCTTTCAAAGCCAGTGCAAATGATCCTCCAATTAACCCAACTCCTATTATGGTAATATTTTCAATTATCATTGTCTGCTGTTTTTAATTCTGGCAATGGCTTCTTCAAATTTATTAATGGGTGCACACAAACTTATGCGTACATAATTGTTCCCGTTACTGCCAAATATACCACCGGGTGTTATAAAAACATTTGCATTGTATAATACCTCATCGCTTAATACAAAACCATCTTTAAATGCTGAAGGAACTTTAGCCCACACAAACATTCCCACCTGTGCCCCGTCGTAAGTACATTTTAAAAGATCAAGCAATTGCAATGCCTTTTCTTTTCGCTCCTTGTAAATTTTATTTATACTGTCATACCATTCTTTACCAAGGCACAAAGCCTTTGCAGCGGCCAGTTGTACGGGTAAAAACATGCCGCTGTCCATATTACTCTTAAACCGAAGTACTTCATCAATTCTGTCTTTTGCACCGCACAATATTCCTACCCGCCAGCCCGCCATATTCTGGCTTTTGCTGAGTGAATTTAATTCAACAGCCACTTCTATTGCACCATCAACACTTAATATGCTCATGGGCATCTCGTTTAAAATAAAACTGTAAGGATTATCATGCACAACCAGAATATTATGTGCTTTTGCAAATGCTATTATTCTTTCAAAAATATCTTTTGTTGGAAGTTTACCGGTGGGCATATGCGGATAATTTACAAACCACAATTTTAATTTTGATAAATCCATTTGTTCGAGCGCTGCAAAATCAGGCAGCCAGTTTTGCTCTTCTGTTAAATCATAATTTATACAATTTCCTCCAGCTAAGGTAACGGCTGTTTTGTATGTTGGATAACCCGGGTTTGGTATTAGCGCTTCATCTCCTATAATTAAATAAGTCATACAAATATGCATGATTCCTTCTTTACTTCCTATCAACGGAAGTATTTCTGTAGCAGCATCAACATCTACCCCGTACCACTCTTTAAACCATGCTGCTACTGCATTGCGAAGTATGGGGGAGCCTTTGTACGATTGATAGGCATGTGTATTTTCTTTTGCAGCTTCTTCCTGTAATGTTTTAATAACGGATGGATGCGGCGGTAAATCGGGACTGCCAATACCAAGGTTGATAATATTTTTTCCCTGTTGATTTAATCCTTCAATCTCCCGCAGTTTTTGAGAAAAGTAATATTCATTTACGCTTGAAAGTCGTTCTGCAGTTTGTATGTCCATAATCATATTATAATTCTTGATGAATGCTTGCTCTTTAAAATAATTTACAGATTTCCATTTTTATACACACCATAAACTTTTACTGATGCGGTAATTGCTTTTATTTTATTGATGGTTTCCTTAAATATATTATGCGATGTAAATTCCAGATCTGCGTGAAAAGCATATTTAAATTTACTTCCCGGTATAGGGAAACTTTGCAGCTTACTCAGGTTAATGCCTGCTGCTGCAATAACGTTTAAAACTTTTGCCAAACTGCCTTTTGAGTGGTCTGTATGAAAATTTACAGAAGCTTTATTTGCATCTTTAATAATATCAATTGTTCCGGCTTTTTGTAAAATTAGAAATCGGGTATAGTTATTTTTTGCAGTTTCAATTCCAGGCGCAATTACTTCCAGATTGTACAAATCCGCTGCAAGTTTACTTGCTACAGCCGCCGTATGTTTGTTTTTATGTTGATGAATATATTTTGCACTTAAAGCCGTATCTTCTGTTTCAACCAATTTCCAACCGTATTTTTCTAAATAATCTATACATTGCAAAAGTGCCATTTGGTGACTATGCACCTCTTTTATATCTTCTAATTTTACACCCTTGTTTACCAATAAATTTTGCTTGATTTTTAAATAAACTTCTCCCACTATTTCCAGCTTGCTATTTTGCAATAAATTATAGTTTGGTAAAATGCTGCCTGCAATAGAATTTTCAATAGCCATCACACCTCCATCACTTTTATTTTTATCGGCAGCAATTTTAACTACGTCTCTAAAAGTTGCACAACAAATTACTTCCACATTTTTACCAAAAAAGGTTTG
>JANLVW010000719.1:0-2455 GCA_031364205.1 Ferruginibacter sp. | reverse complement strand
CTACATAAAAGGTATTGATTTTGAAGCTGCAGAAAGTTGCAGCAGTTACCTGCATGATACTTATATTGAAAATCCTTTTAATGGAAAAATGCTGCAGATAAAAGAAGACAAAACTTTAATTGCCGTTGGTTATTTTGATGTAGGCAAAAACAGCATGGCAGGCATTTTAAATTTTTACGATCCTACCTATAAAAAATACAGCTTGGGTAAATACCTCATGCTTAAAAAACTTGATTATGCCCGGGCCAATAATGTGGAATTTTATTATACCGGTTACATGAGTACCGAAAGCAATAAATTTGATTACAAGCTTTTTCCTGATAAATATGCCATCGAAGTTTTTCTTCCGCTGGAAAAAATTTGGGTCCCCTTTCACCAAATGGGAAAAGAAAAACTTGCTGAATATTTTGATAAAAATATTAGAGGTACTTAATAAAAATTTTGAATTATTTTAAGAAAGCAGTCCATTTTGAGAAAAAACAGCCGTATTATTTTATTTTTTGCAATGCTCAAATTGTACAGAGGTTTTCTTTTGTAGGGCTATTTGGGATCAATAATAAAGCTATTGTGTATTTCATGTTTTGGAATATTTCCTGCAATATGTAAAGCTTTATTGAGTTCCTTCAAATCCTTTAAGGATAAAGGTAAAATATGCTCTGCCGGCTGATAGGTTGTGCCTGTGGGATAATCTTTCCCGGCTATATTCGTCATTTCAATATGATTTCCTAAAAAGTAAGAAATTTTGTGAACGCTTGCAAAATCAGCCAAACGTTGTATACTTAATTTATATGCAGCCCAGTCATGAACATATAATCTTCCGGGGTAAAAGCTATCCCCTGATAATAATATTTTAGTAGCATAATCATACACAGCAATGGAGGCCTGCTGGTGACCCGGTATTGGAATAATCTCCACTGTACGATTGCCCAAATCAATTTGTCCGTTTTGTAAAGGCCAGTTTTTTATTTTAAAATAAGCAGTTATTTCGCTCACATTTAAACCAACTACTACTGTACGAAACTTATTTTTAAATTGAACATCCCCCGCTATATGATCGCCGTGGGCATGTGTATGTGCGACAATAAGATCAATGGGATTTTTTACATTTTTTTCCCACTCGCTAATAATTTTTTTAACGGTCTTGTATAATGGAAACTGATTTTCATCTTCTGTTGCACCTGTGTCCATTAGTAAAGCATTTTTATTCCCTAAAAAAAGAAATAGGAAAGGTGCCTCATAATTGGTGCATTTGTTTTGTCTTAAAATAAAAGTATTATCATTATACTTTACAACCTGTATCAAAGAATCATTATTTTCTTTGCAATTATTTGACCCACTGATCCACTTTATTTTGTGAAGATTTGTTGTAGTGTTTTGAGAAGTTTTACAGGAAAAAAGTGAGCAAACTGTTAAGGCAAGAAGTATACATTTCATTTACTTTTTATTTAAATATTTATAGAATTTTTTTGTTTACTAAAAGTAGCATTAGATTTTTGAACGTAGTAAGAATGCAAAAACAAAAGTATTTGGTATCAAATGTGGCATAAGAATTTCATCCGCCCGTAACTGCTGTAACTGAAGATTGAAAGTTAAGTTAGAAAGTTTTTCAAATCCGAACCCATCTGAACAAATATTATAAATACTTATTGTTAATCGGCTTGCACAAAATCCAATATTGTAAATGGAGTTAGGTAATTCTTTTCGCAAATATTTTGTCACAGCACCAAATCTTTGCACAGGTTTTTAATCTTGTGTTTAATAATCCATTTATCAGCATATTATTTTCAATGGAAATAATTTAATGGAAATTGAAGACTAACAACAAACAGGCTCGTCGAAAAATTCCATCGAAAACTTTAGATCAATCAACAAAACTTTAAAAGTTTCACAGCTTCTTTTCACCAACCCTTACAGAAATATTGAAGATTTTTTGTGCTTTATTTTTTAAAAATATAATTTATTTTTTTATTTAGCCATCTTAAAAGAATAAATAAATCCAGACCCTCCAGGTTTACCTTCTGTGCTAATATACAGGGTTCCATCAGGCGCAAAGCACATTCCTTCGGGTTGAAGCAAAATATTTCTATCTATTAACTGAAAGTTTTTTAATGAACCTTCATGCGTAAATACAGCCATACATTTTGTTTCTTTTGTAGAAAGAATATATACATCATGCGAGATGGGATGAACTGCAATTGCAGAAGGATACAAGCTTTCCTTTTTTCCTGTTAATTCCTTAAAATCCTTTTTATGAATCACCATAAACGGTTCTTCAGCGACTGAATCTGTAGTCATATTAAACTGGTATATACCCCTCGAAGATTTTTTTTCATCGGCTTGCGCAATATCATTTTTACAGGCTATCAGTATGTTTTTGGTAACAGGATCATAACAGATACCTTCGGTATTATTTTCTTTTGATAAAAATGTTTTTATTTCTTTTACCTGTGGCTTG
>JANLVW010000714.1:0-1429 GCA_031364205.1 Ferruginibacter sp. | reverse complement strand
TCAGCCACCACTGTTGTGTGCTGTGCACTCAGGATATTGTCACCCAAAGTTTTGTTCCGCTGTTACTTAGAAGGTCTGCACCTTGTAAAACTCCGTATCTACCAATTTTCTTTGCTGCTAATTTGTTATGGATTTGATTTTTTAATTGTCTTGATGTCTGTTCAATTATTTTCCAATTCCATTTGTCAACGCTATCAATTACTTTATTTGTGTCTTGCCATCTTAAAGCACCTTTCTCATTAAAATGTCCAATGTGAGAATGAAACAAAACATTGTCTTTATGTCCACCGAAGTAAAGTTGAATTAATCCCCAACCGTCAGTTGAATAACGAAAAGTATGTCCGTTGCAATATTTAGGGTTAAGGTCAACTTTTCTAAAAAATATATCTCCGCCAAAACGTTGTGTCCAAAGTTGAAATGTTGGAGATAGATGTCCTGCGTTTTCAAGGTCAAATTTTGTAACTATTTCGTCTGTGGTTTTATATTCTAAAATTTCTTGTCCATAAGATGAAGCAAGGTCATAAATTTTTAGGTCTGTCTCCCTAAATATGAAGTCAAGTAAATTTATTTTGTCAGATTTAGTTGCAAAGAAGTCGTAAGTCATTTTGTAGGGTTGTCATTTTTGCGTTGCACAAAAACTATTGTTGGGTGCTTGTGCATCTTCTCGGCAATCTTTCCATTTAATTAAAAGAGTCAAATTGCTTTGTAAAAATTCTCTAGTCGGCGAAATTAAACCTCATTCTGAATTTACTCTAAATTTAGATATTCCATATTTTAAAAGTAATTTTTTGAAGCCTTCATACTTTTCATTATTGTCAAACCCTGTCACTAAAACTTTGTTCTTGTCTAATAGATTTTTGTTCTTTTGTAAAAAGGAGTCGAGGGAATTAATAGTTTTAAATGTTGACGGAATATTTAAAAATAAAGTTTCATAGTTTTCATTTTTGATTTTAATTTTCAAAAATGATGAATCATTAGTCTCAAAATTTGTGGCTTTGGATTCTGGTAGATTAATAATTTCAGGTGTCGATTTAGTCTGTGTCATTTCATTGCAACTAATGAAAACGAGTAAGTATAAGGGGATTAAGATTTGTCTCATATTAAAATGTTTAATTTACAAGTTAGTGAGGTCTACCATTTGCGGTCGCATAGCACACAACGACAGGGCTTTGTGCAGGTGTGGTATTAGAATTCCTTCCGCCCGTAACCGATGCCCGGCTTTTGATAAAGATAAATATTTAGAACCAATGTTTGGCGATGTTGGTCAAGCCCGAACAAATGCCGCTATGTTGTTACTGCCGATTGCTACAACTTCAAGCCGCACTTGCACAAAACCCATTGTTGTGCGTTCGGCTGATCTCTAGTTGAGAACTTCTTTCAATTTCTCTCGTAGCTTTTCTCCTGTTAAATCTCTTGCGATAATAGTTCC
>JANLVW010000610.1:0-3829 GCA_031364205.1 Ferruginibacter sp. | reverse complement strand
CCAAGTTCGTATGCCCACGCATTTTTTTCTGGGTTTAATGCTGCTGCTTTTTCAAAGTATGGAACAGCTTTTTTATACATTTCTATATCCATATATGTTCTACCCAAAGTATAATTTACAATAGCATCATTGGAGTTTTTTGCAACCGCCTTTAGAAGAAATTTTTCGGCAGCAACATAATTCTCATTTTCATAATTGCACAACCCTATGATACGTTCTGCATTTTCGCAACCAACACATTTGTTGGCAAATTCTGCAGCCTTATCCCATTGGCGATAGTCATAAAACAAATTTGTAAGTTCTTTTATAATTTGAATGTTATTGGGCTGTAGCTCATAAGCTTTTAAAAAGTTAGCTTTTACCTGATCTGTTTTTCGCATTTCTTTGTTTGCTAAACCATTTTCGATATAAGCTTCTGCGTAATTTTTGTTAAACGCAATAGCCTTTTCAAAATTAGCAGAGGCAGTTAAAAAACGCTTTTCATTTTTTTCAGCAAGACCTTTGGAGTAATAAAAGGAAGAACTGTCAATAAAACTGTTAGCATAAGTTTGATGTACAGTAAAAAAATAAACGATTGATAGTATAATTTTCATATTCGGGGCAGTGCAATTTTAATACCGCTATAGGAGCACTACTGCACTAAACGCATTAATGCGTATGTTTATTTTATACAGCTTTTTCTTTTTATCAACACTTTCACAAAATATTTTTTTGTTGGTATAATTTCCACTCCCCCAGTATGGCTCATCGTCTGTATTATGTATTTCTGTCCATTGATTTTTACCTTTTATTATTATCGTTTTAGCTTCATGTACATAGTTAATTACATTTAAAATAATAATAACGTCATTTTTTCGGTCTTTTGCTTTCCTTCTGTAAATAATTATTCCATCTTTCGGTTTGGAAATATCCTCCCAGTTAAATCCATTTTTATCAAATTGCAGTTCGTGCAATGCCGGAATATTTTTGTATAAATTGTTTAAGTTTTTAATACATTCCTGCATGCCATTATGTGGTTTGTATTGTAACAACTCCCATTGCAGTTCGCTGTCATAATTCCATTCGTTTGTTTGCGCAAATTCGTTGCCCATAAATAACAGTTTTGCACCGGGGTGTGTATACATATAAGTATACAATAATCGGAGGTTTGCAAATTGTTGAAATTCGTTGCCGGGCATTTTATAGATCATTGGGCTTTTGCCATGTACAACTTCATCATGACTTAGCGGCAGCATAAATTTTTCATCATAAAAATACATCATGCTAAAAGTGAAATCGTTTTGGGATGCTGCTCTTTTGTTACCACTTTTTTTAAAGTATTTAAATGAATCGTGCATCCATCCCATCATCCATTTCATGCCAAAACCTAACCCGTTCTTTGAAGTAGATAATGTTATGCCTGACCAATCGCTTGCTTCCTCAGCAATCGTCTGTACATCCGGATATTCCCGGTAAACCATATTATTAAAATCCTGTAAAAAAGAAATGGCTTCTTCATTATCATTACCTCCTTTCTCATTTGGCTCCCACTCACCTTCCCCTCTTGAAAAATCAAGTCTGATAATGGAATTTACAGCATCAACTCTTATACCATCGATATGGAAATTTTGTAACCAAAAATGTGCGCTGCTTAATAAAAAAGAACGCACTTCTCCCCTCTTATAATTAAAAATATAACTGTTCCAGTCTTTGTGAAAACCTTTTTTCATGTCCTCATATTCGTAGGTATGCGTACCATCAAACATGTACAGGCCATGCGCATCACTTGGAAAATGGGATGGTACCCAATCGAGTATTACACCAATATTATTTTTATGCAGTTCGTTTATAAGGTGCATAAAATCCTGAGGTGTTCCATAGCGGGAAGTAGCAGCAAAAAAGCCTGTACATTGGTAGCCCCAACTTCCATCGTATGGATATTCTGTTACAGGCATAAACTCAACATGCGTAAAGCCCATTTGCTTTACATAGGGCACAAGCCTTTCGGTAGTTTCAGTATAAGAATTAAAAAGATTTGGTTCATCTTTTTTAGGCCGCATCCAGCTGCCAAGATGGAGCTCATAAACACTCCACGGGGCATTTAAAGCATTGTGTTTTATTCTGTTGTGCATCCATTCACCATCACTCCAATGATAATTTAACTGCTTGGTTTTTGATGCAGTACCCGGTCTTAATTCTGCATAAACTGCATACGGATCTGCTTTATAGGTTTCCTTTCCTTCAAAACCTGTTATTAAATATTTATATAAAATATTTTCTGTGAGGTAAGGTATAAATCCTTCCCAAATGCCGGATTTATCAAGCCGCACAAATAATGGATGAAGATTTTTTTTCCAGCCATTAAATTCGCCGATAACGCATACCTCTGTTGCGTTTGGTGCCCAAACTGCAAAATAAAATCCTTCACAATTAAGTACATTAATTTTATGGCTTCCAAATTTTTGATGGGCAAAAAAATGTTGTCCATCGGCAAAAAGTTTTATATCTTTTTTAGAAAACAAAGAATAATTCCAAACCATTTTTGTGCTGTCTATAAAATTTTCGTCTTCGTATGCCATTTAATCAACAAGTTAAACCGTTTGTACTAAATAGGGTTAACATAAATTTAAGAAAAGTTAGTTTGGATTTAATTTTATATACAACATTTTTATAAAGGCATTCTTTGCAATAACCAAAACTAACAAAATGAACCCAAAACTTATTTTGCTCGTCTTCCTGAGTGTATTTTTCCTTTTTGCATCTGCACAAAAAAGCGAAGTTTCAGGTACTGTAAAAGATACTGCAACAAAAGCCAGTTTAAAAAACGCAGTAGTAATGCTGCTTACACCAAAAGATTCTATCATAACAACATTTTCAAGAGTAAAAGATGATGGGTCATACACACTTAAAAATGTGCGCCCCGGGAAATATATTTTTTCGGTATCCCATCCAAACTTTGGGGATTTTGTTGATGATATTGAAGTTAAAAGTGATAATGAAATTTTAGCTCTTGTAGCTATGACACCAAAAAGTAAATTGCTGGAAGCAGTAATTGTAAAAAGTGGAACTCCCATCCGTTTAAAAGGCGATACTACCATTTACACAGCAGATAGTTTTAAAGTAAGTGCCAATGCGAATGTAGAAGAACTGCTTAAAAAAATGCCCGGTATACAGGTTGATAAAAACGGACAGATAAAAGCAATGGGGCAAACAGTTGAAAAAGTTTTGGTTGATGGCGAAGAATTTTTTGGCGATGATCCGGGAATGGCGGTAAAGAATTTACGGGCCGATGCAGTAAAAGAGGTACAGGTTTTTGATAAGAAAAGTGAACAAAGCGAATTTACCGGCATCGATGATGGGAAGACGCAAAAGACCATCAACCTAAAATTAAAAGAAGATAAAAAGAAAGGATACTTTGGAAAAATTGACCTTACCGGTGGGCTGAAAAAAGATATTGATGATAGGTATAATGATAATATTTTACTGAGTTCTTTTAAAGGAAAAAGAAAAATTACAGGGTTTTTATTAAATGGAAATACCGGGCAGGATGGATTAAGCTGGCAGGATGAACAAAAATTTGGTGGTGGTAATGAAGGTATGGTTGTAGATGAAGAATTGGGTTTTACTTATTTCTCCGGCAACAGGGGATCATCAGACGGTGAACCTTATATTGATGCTCAAAACGGTTTTATAACAAATGTAAATGCTGGGGTACAATACAGCAATAAATGGAATGACTAATACAATTTAAATTTTGCACCTAGGTTTAACAGCCAACGCTATAATAATAATCAACAAACATTTACACAAACACAAGTTGGTGACTCTGCCTTGAATGAAAATACCAATG
>JANLVW010000597.1:0-1707 GCA_031364205.1 Ferruginibacter sp. | reverse complement strand
GGAACTCTCACGAGTTCCGCGACACCAAACTTGGAGCCGCTCTAAGCCCATCATCCCACTCGCCGCGCCGCGGCTTTCCCGGCCTGTTCCGTGACAAATCACGGCGGAAACGACCGAAAGTCGCGGTGAAAAAGCCAAATGGTTTAACCACCAGTGGATACAAAAGTTACCCGTTAAAAGTTATGGGTTGCGGGTTAAAGCCATTCTTGAAGAGAAAGGAATTGTTGTTGCGGATGAAATATATTTTGAAAAAGTATTGAATCTCGTAAAAGAAAGATGTACGCTGTTGACTGATTTTTATGAGCAGGCGAGTTACTTTTTTAATGCACCTTCAACATGGGATGAAGCTGCCGTAAAACCAAAATGGAATGATGCCAAAAATGATTTCTTTATAAATTTTATTGAAAAAATAAAACAGGATGCAGATTTTTCTGCAGAAAAAATGGAAATAATTTTTAAAGAAATAGCTGCTGAAAAAAATATTAAACCCGGTGAGTTACAATTGCCAATGCGTGTAATGTTGGTAGGTGCAAAGTTTGGGCCTGGTGTGTTTGAAATTGCCTCAACTATTGGCAAGGAGGCTACTATTGAACGAATTGAAAAAGCGCTGGAAGTTTTTAAATAAAACTTAATTTTTGAGTGCTTTATAAAAGGTTACAAGTTGGGGCTTTGTACAAATACCAATACTGAACATTTGTTCGTTGCCCGCCTCCCATCTTTTTTTGTTAAAAAGCAACAAAAAAAGGATATCCGTCTAAGCAACGCAGCCCTTTTACATTTGTTTTTCAATTGAACAAAGTTTCGGTGTGTATTAACAAGTAGCCATCTTTAAAATATTGATCGCATTATGCAATGGTTATTTTATCCAAAAATGAAACATTGACCATTTACAATTCAGTCTGATTATTATTTAAAACTTAGTTATTGAATTAATAACTGTCGGTGTTTTCATAATGTCCAGCTCTATATATTTGTTAAAACAAAAACACATAAATTAAAGTACTTTTACAGCACTAAAATATTTTGGCGTGAGCAAAACATTAAACAGACCGGTAAGGGTATTGGTTGCAAAAGTTGGGTTGGATGGACACGACAGAGGTGCAAAAGTTATTGCTACTGCTCTTAGAGATGCAGGTATGGAAGTAATTTACACGGGTCTTAGGCAAACCCCTGAAATGGTGGTTAATGCTGCGTTGCAGGAAGATGTTGATGCTATCGGAGTAAGTATTTTAAGCGGTGCACACATGACGGTTTTCCCAAAAATAATGGCATTGCTTAAAGAGAAAGGGATGAATGATGTGTTGCTTACAGGCGGCGGCATCATTCCGGAAGATGACATGAAAACACTGAATGAAATGGGTACCGGTAAACTTTTTCCGCCGGGTACAACATTTGGAGAAATATCAACTTACATTAAAGAATGGGTTGCAGAAAACAGGGATTTTTAGAGTCCTTTACAGGGTTCCTCCCTATCCTATCCGAAGAGAAGAAAATTCTAAACAGCTAAGTGAAGATTAATTTCATTTTAAAAGTTTTTTATGGAACGGAAAATAAAAAAATTTGATTCTTTTGAGAAGCAGGAAAATTACTTTCTTAAATATTTTTATAAGTTATCGCCATCTGACAGACTCAAGGTATTAGCAGCTTTACAAAAAAGAAATAATATAGATTTTTTGAAACCATCGCCGAAAATAGTAACGATTAGAA
>JANLVW010000563.1:0-4392 GCA_031364205.1 Ferruginibacter sp. | reverse complement strand
TTGTTATGTAAAGAAAAATAATGCATGGCTATTAATAAAAGGAACAGAAAACTATTATGTAAAATGTTTAACAAAAAGTACCAACGGCAATATTTGGATTGCTACCCCAAAAGGTATTTTTATTTATAATGAAAGTGGATGTTTAAAAACCTATAGCTCACAAAACGGTTTGCTAAATGATTTTGTTTATAGTGTTTTATTTGAAAAAAATGGAAATGCTTGGTATAGTAGTAACAGAGGGTTGGGATGCATACAAACAAATGGAGAAATATATAATTTTACAGATGCAGATGGCTTACAAGCCGATGAGTTCGATACGGATTCGTATGGTATTTCTACTAAAGGAAAATTATATTTTGGCGGCGTAAATGGCATCACTAGCTTTTATCCTTTTGTAAATAAATCTTCGGCAAGCATTACAATAAACCAAATTAATATAAATGAAAAACCAATTATTGACTCACTTACAAATATAAGTAACGGGTTGCAGTTGTATCATTATGAAAATGCGCTTTCGTTTGATTTTTCTTTAGGACCTTTTTCAGAAATAGAAAAAAATAACTACCAAATAAAAATGCAGGGATTAGATACTGGTTGGATAAACTTAGGAAATGAACATACAGTAAGATATAATTTACTGCCCAATAATTATATTTTTCAAATAAGAGGACGCAGCAATAGCAATGAATGGTGTACTCCCTTAAATATACCTATTCACATAAAACCTGCTTGGTGGCAAACTTTGTTTTTTAAAATTGGTATTATAATTTTCTCCATTTTACTTATTGCTTATACCATTTGGTATTTGCTTAATTTAAAAAATAAAAAAACGTTACAAAAACTCTTAGTAGAGCAAAAAATTTTAAAAGAACGCCAACGGATTAGCAGCGAATTACACGATAACGTAGGAAGCAGGCTTACTAACATTATTGTTCAATTAGATTACTTAGAATTTGTACAAAAACAAAAGCCTGAGCAACTATTAGCTAAGCTAGATATAGTGCAACAAAAATCGAGAGAAGCAATGGTACAATTACGGGAGAGTATTTGGGTATTGAACGAAGGTACTATTACATTAAAAATATTTTCCCAAAAATTGTTACAATACAGTATGGATATTTTTACAGAAGAAAGCGGTACTGATTTTAGCTTGCAAAATAACGGTGATATGGAAATAAATATTACTGCCTACCAAGCCGTGCATTTACTGCGTGTTTTTCAAGAGATTTTTCAAAATATTCAAAAGCATGCATCCGCCACACAAGTAAAAGCTAATATTGAAGTGGACGTACATAAAATTAATTTTTCAGTACAAGATAATGGGGTAGGTTTTTTACAAACTTCAATTCCAACGGGTAATGGATTTTTTAATATTAATAACAGAATAAAAGAACTTGGAGGCAGCGTTATTATAAATTCTAAAAAAGGGGAAGGAACCTTCGTACAGTTTGTAATAACTCGAGCCAATGTATAAATTGGGGCATTTGCCTTAATATTATAACCATTAAAAAAACGACATTTGAATAATGAAGATATGTATAGCTATAGTTGATGATAATATTGAGCTTACTAAAAGTATTATGCAAAATCTTTCTATGTTTGAGGAACTTGAAATTGTTTTTACAGCTACCAATGGGGAAGATTTTTTTAAAAAATATATTGCTGCAGTAAATAAGCCTTCGGTTATTTTAATGGACATTGATATGCCTGTAATGAATGGCATAGAAACAACTGCATTAATAAGAGAACTATATCCAGAAACAAAAATCATTATCCTTACTGTATTTGATGATGATGACAAAATATTTGAAGCAATACATGCAGGTGCAAATGGGTATGTACTTAAAGACGCAAAACCTAAGAAGATTTTTTATGCTATTGAAGATGTACTGGATGGAGGTGTTCCGATGAGCCCATCTGTTGCCATTAGAACATTAGATTTGTTATTGAATTTTATTCCTTCACCCAAAAAGGTAAAAGCACCAATAGATTACGAATTAAGCGAAAGGGAAATTGAAGTATTGAATTTATTATCCACAGGCAAAAATTACAATATGATTGCCGAAGTATTATTTTTAAGCCCAAAAACAATTAGAGGGCATTTAGAAAGGATTTATAAAAAACTGCATGTACACACAAAATTAGAAGCTGTACAATTAGCGCAAAAACATAGGTGGTTAAAGCGCACGAATTTTTAAACATACTTTGCATCTTTGTGTCTTACCAAAATTAAGTAACATCTAAAACTGATAATCTACCCTCCCATCTACTCCACAATAAAAGCCGAAAAAAGATTCTCCTGCCCAAGGGCTGAGTATAGAAGCGGCACCGCAGCCGAACGTAGATATAGCGAATAGCCTCTGCAGATGTTCACTAAAATTCCTCCGACCACAGCCCCAAAAATATTTGTACCCTAAAAACTTCACCTTACAAATGCTTCCATGGTTGCATATTCTGCCAAGCCGAGTTTGTTGTAAAGTTCAGCGGGATCAAGGTTTCTATCTTCGGCACGTGTACAAAATTCACGGCTGTCTGCCCCCTACGCCTAGGCTCGTTACATACGAGTGACTCCCATGTTTTGGCTATAATGCTCTTTAAAGCTATCATCAAAAAGCGCCCATTTTATGGAATTGGCTAACAAATAAAGTGAATGCTTTTGATCAAGACTATCACCTAATCCTCCAAAAATATCGATTTGAGTAGTGTGTTTTGTAACTTTTAGCATACCTAAATTTGCAGGCTTTTTAAACAAAACTCAGATATCCTGCAATAATTTTATACCCATAATGTGCTTAAACTTAATAGGAACAAAGACTTTATACTTTTGAGGGATGACCATGTAGTTGCTGAGCTGAAAAAGTATAAGAAAACTACAGAAATTATTTTTTACAGAAGGAATTTACCACAATAAAAAAGGGACAGATCATAAAAAATGATTTGTCCCTTAAAGCGGAGACGGAGAGATTCGAACTCTCGATACAGTTACCCATATACACACTTTCCAGGCGTGCTCCTTCAGCCACTCGGACACGTCTCCCTTTTTAATGGCGACAAAAATACACTTTCAATATTTATGCACCGAATATTTTTTCAGCGTTTACAGTAGTTATTTGTATTGCCTCCTCCACAGTTATTCCTTTTACCAAAGCAAGTTTTTCTACAATAAATTTTAAATAACTGCTTTCATTTCTTTTGCCACGCATAGGTACGGGTGACAAATACGGCGAATCCGTTTCCAGCACAATATGCTTCATATCTATGTTCATTAAAACTTCGGAAAGTCCAGAATTTTTATATGTAATTACACCGCCAATTCCTAAAAAAAAGTTCATGCCCGTAATCTGTTCGGCCTCGTAAAGTGTACCACCAAAGCAATGAAAAATTCCTTTCAAGCCTTTCCCTTCATATTTTTTTACAACATCTATAGTTTCCTGTGTGGCATTACGTGTATGTAAAATAAGTGGCAGATTATATTTCAAGGCAAGGTCAATCTGCACATTTAGAGCAATATATTGTTCTCTTACAAAAGTCTTGTCCCAATAAAAGTCCAGCCCGGTTTCTCCTATACCTTTAAATGTTCTTTGCTCCAATAAGTTTTGCACGTGCAATAATTCTTCTTCATAATTTTCTTTTACCGAACAGGGATGCAGGCCCGCCATGGCAAAACAATAACTAGGAAATTTATTTTCCAGGTCATCCATTCTTTTGGTACAGCCGGCATCTATTGCAGGAAGATAAAATTTTGTTATGCCTTCTATTAGCGACCTGTCAATTACTAAATCTATGTCCTTATCAAATTCTTTTGTATACAAATGGCAATGTGTATCAATCATGAACAACAATTAAAAAAAGTTAAAAAACAAATTCAATATTATTATACTTATTAACATATATATCTTAATTTGGATACAGTTTTCATAGGGTACGGATTAAAAACGGGCTTGGGTTTCTACCCGAGCCCACTTATTTTTAAACATTAAAATCAGTCAATTTTTTAAAACTGTACCCCTTATCAGTAAATGTTTTAAGAATTTTCGGCAATGCATACATCATTCTTTCTGCTGCCTTTTCACTGTCATGAAAAACAACAATGGCTCCGTTGGAAATTTTAAATACTACATTCTCCAAACATCTTTGTGGTGATAAAGTAATGTCAAAGTCAGCACTCAATATTGTCCACATTATTATTTTGTAAGGTTTTTTCAACGTAGTAATAATTTTAGCCTGAAAAGATTTAAGTCTTCCATAGGGCGGTCTAAATAAATTACTATCAATATAATTTGATGCTTCTAAAACATCATCAACATAAATTTTATCAGTTGTTGTGTAGCCATTTAAGTGTTGCTGGGTATGGTTACCAATAGAATGGCCTTCATTAATTATACGTCGATA
>JANLVW010000590.1:0-4039 GCA_031364205.1 Ferruginibacter sp. | reverse complement strand
CTAAAGCAACATTTGTGGACGTACAATATTATATTGGCTGAGAAATAAGAGGTTTTGAAGCATAAGCATTTAATCTTTATCAAACATTTGTATCCTGCTGTTCGCTGTACTTTCGCCGCAAAGGCCGGCTTCGGTGCCGCTGCCATCAGGGCTATTTGCATCAGGTGAGCATTTTTGAACTTTTCTTATTAAAGACTCCTAAACTTCCAACTCAAATAAACTTATATCTGCATTATGGTAATGTGCAGGCAAGCCATCCGTATCTTTCAGCCTTCTTAATTCCAAAAAGGTAAAACCACATTTTGTATAATGCACAATCAGTTTTTCATTTAAACCAACTGTGTCTAATCGTACAAATTTTTTCTCGTTCAATACGGCATAATTCTTTGCCCATTTTACAATGTGAATAACAAAATTTCTGCCTCTGTAATGGTCGTTGGTAGCTATTCGATGTATATAAACTGAAGGGTCAGTATTCCTTTCTTCCCATATTAAAGGATCAGTAAAAGTTGTAGCCCATACGCAGGCAATTTCATTATCTATGATTAATTTCCATTGTCGGTTTTTAGCAATTTCATCCTCCACCATTTTATAATCAAACTCTGGCCAATGTAGTTTGTACCTTTCTTTTTGATAATTGGTAGCAACAGCATATAGCCTAAAAATTTCGTCAATATCCCCTTTTAAACAATTTGTAATATGCATGTTTCTTCCAGAATTTATAATAAAATTATATCAATTTTGGTTGGTATACTTAATATGAATTTTGGTAAGGCAATTAATTATTTAATAATTATACATCTACACGGTTACCTGTCTTGTCCTAAAATAGCTATACACAAAACAAGTGTATATGGAATCAGACCAATCATCCTTCGGTGCTCACCCACAGATGAGCCATTAAAAGCCTATAAAATACTTTAATTAAGTCTTGCCTCTGTTCTTGTAAACTCAACATTACAATCATCCAAATAAAAACCTTACGATCTCTCTATAAATCATAACTGGAACTATATTATGCCGATAATAGAAAACAATTTTATCCTCCCATAAAAAAAATATTTTTACACCCCCTGCAACTTAAATTTGCAAAGTAAAAATTGTCGTTCATCACAACCTCATTCTCTCTTTTGGATCAGAATATTTTATTAAGGGCGTTCACACATATGTGCCAGGCAAAAGCAATGGCAACAATATATGAAGCTAACCGTAGCATATGCAAATACGTACACAGTACAAGTCGTGGTCACGAAGCCATACAGCTTGCCTCGGCATACAATTTATTGCCATGCGATTATGTAAGTCCTTATTACAGAGATGAAAGTATGATGCTTGGAATGGATTTTTCGCCCTATACATTAATGTTGCAGTTACTTGCAAAGGGCGAAGATATTTTTACCGGCGGGCGCTCTTATTACAACCACCCAAATTATAGGGGCGATGACAAACCTACCATCATACACCAAAGCAGCGCCACGGGCATGCAGGCCATTCCTACAACTGGCGTAGCGCAGGGTTTGAAGTATTTAGCCTGCCTAAATCCCTCCAAAGGAGGAACTTTAGACTCCAATAAATCAGGACTGTCTGAAGCATACTATAGGTCTCAATCTCAATACTCAATACTGAATACTCAATACTCGAAACCAATTGTCCTATGCTCTCTCGGCGATGCATCTGTCACAGAAGGTGAAGTAAGCGAAGCATTTCAGTTTGCTGCTTTGCACCAGTTACCAATTATATTTTTGGTACAGGACAATGAGTGGGGCATCAGTGTTACCGCTGCCGAAGCAAGAACCTGCAACGCCTACGAATTTATTGAAGGCTTTAAAGGAATAAAAAGAATAAGCATTGATGGATACAACTTTGAAGAAAGTTATAACGCCATGCAGGAAGTTATAAATGATGTGCGCATAAATTGTTGTCCATACCTCGTACATGCCCGTGTTCCATTACTTGGTCATCATACAAGTGGTGTTCGTAAAGATTTTTATCGCACCGAAGATGATCTTCGCAAACACAGTACTGACGACCCTTACGACCATTTAAGAAATAAACTTTTACAAAGTGGAGTTGATGAAAATCATTTAATTAAAATTGAAACTGAAGCAGCAGAATTTATAAAAACAGAATTTGATAAAGCGGTTGCATCGCCTGAGCCTCTGCCCGCAACTGTTACTGAACATGTATTTGCTCCTACATTTGTTACGGAAGAAAAAGGCGAGCGTGCGCCAAAAGAAAAAGACAAGGTATTGATGGTGGATGCTGCCCTGTTTGCAATAAAAGAAATTATGGAAGATTATCCGGAAGCACTGGTTTACGGACAGGACGTAGGGCGACGGCTCGGCGGGGTTTTTAGAGAAGCCGCTACATTAGCAGAACAGTTTGGTGACCATCGTGTTTTTAACACAGCTATACAGGAAGCATATATTATCGGTAGCACAATAGGCATGTGTGCTGTTGGTGCAAAGCCAATTGTTGAAGTGCAGTTTGCAGATTATATTTATCCGGGGTTAAACCAGCTCGTTACAGAAATTTCTAAAAGCTGCTATTTAAGTTGCGGAAAATTCCCTGTACAAACATTGATAAGAGTGCCGATTGGTGCTTATGGCGGCGGCGGTCCCTACCACAGCGGCAGTGTAGAAAGCACTTTGCTTACAATTAAAGGAATAAAAATTGTTTACCCAAGTTGTGCGGCAGATATGAAGGGTTTGTTGAAGGCTGCATTTCTCGATCCGAACCCGGTGGTAATGTTGGAACACAAGGGACTTTACTGGAGCAAAGTACCAGGCACAGAAGAAGCAAAAAATACAGAACCAAGCAGAGATTATATTATTCCACTTGGTAAAGGAAATATTGTTTTACAGGCCGATATTGAAAAGATAAACAATGGTGAAACTTGTTGTGTAATTACTTATGGCATGGGAGTATATTGGGCAAAAGCTGCAGCTAAAAACTTCTCCGGGCAGGTAGAAATTGTTGATTTGCGGACGCTCTTTCCTTTAGATGAAGCACTTGTTTTTGCCTCGGTAAAAAAGCATGGTAAATGTTTAATACTAACAGAAGAGCAGCAGAACAATTCTTTTGCAGAAGCATTAGCAGGAAGGGTTTCCAAAGCATGTTTTAAATATTTGGATGGGGCTGTTGAGGTGATGGGTGCGTTAAATTTACCGGCAGTACCAATGAATATAATACTGGAAAAAGAAATGCTGCCGAATGCAGAAAAAGTTTCGGTCAGGTTAAAGGAGTTATTAGATCAGTAAATTCGATATCACTCCTTTATTGACTCTTTATCTTTGTTATATAATATTAAGACAACATAAATGAAAACATACATCATCATCGGCGCATCTTCAGGAATTGGTTTGCAATTGGCTAAAACCCTTGCAGATAATGGAGATACAGTTATTGGCACTTACAATTCACACCCATTAGAAAACAGTCAAAACATTACATACCATCCCTTAAATGTTACAGCAGCAGAGTTGGACCTTTCTTTTTTTCCTGACGTGATAGATGGAATTATTTATTGCCCGGGCAGTATTAATTTAAAACCTTTTGGCAGAATAAAAGCAGAAGATTTTTCAAATGATTTTAATTTACAGGTTGGCGGTTTGATAAAAGTTTTACAGTATGCATTTCCTGCACTTAAAAAAAGTGAGCACGCATCTGTAGTTGTTTTTTCAACTGTAGCGGTGCAACTTGGTTTACCATTTCATTCTCAGGTGTCTGCATCTAAAGGAGCCATCGAAGGGTTGACAAAAGCATTATCTGCAGAATGGGCACCAAGCATAAGGGTTAATTGTATTGCACCATCTTTAACTGATACTCCACTCGCAGCTAACCTCCTAAATACAGATGAAAAGAAAGCAGCAAATGCACTTCGCCATCCATTAAAAAAGATTGGTACAGCAAGTGATATTGCGAACATGGCAGCATTTTTATTATCAGAAAACGCCTCATGGATTACCGGGCAAATTATACATGTAGATGGAGGAATGAGTACTGTGAAGGTGTAATTTGTTGATTAGTTGATTGGTTG
>JANLVW010000543.1:0-1597 GCA_031364205.1 Ferruginibacter sp. | reverse complement strand
GCCATAATCCACATAAGGCAAATTAATATCTACCGTATCACCCTTTACCCTAAAAGTGCCCCGGGTAAAATCTCCTTGGCTGCGGTTATATAAACTGTTTACCAGAGAATGTAAGAATCCTTGGCGGCTGATGACCTGGTTTTTACGGATGCGGATAATACCGTTTTCGTATTCCGCCGGGTTGCCCATACCATAAATGCAACTTACACTTGCTACCACAATAATATCTCTGCGACCGCTTAATAACTGGGCAGTTGCCTGCAGACGGAGTTTATCAAGTTCTTCATTAATGGCAAGATCTTTTTCAATATAAGTATTGCTGCTTGGCATGTAAGCCTCCGGCTGATAATAATCGTAATAAGACACAAAATAACCAACTGCGTTATCTGGAAAGAACTGCTTAAACTCGCCATACAACTGCGCCACAAGCGTTTTGTTGTGGGTGATGACGAGTGTGGGCCGTTGCGTTTGCTGAATAACATTGGCCATGGTAAACGTTTTACCACTACCGGTAACGCCGAGCAATACTTGGTGTTTTTCGCCTTCGTTTATGCCCTCAACAAGTTTTACGATTGCTTCGGGTTGATCGCCTGCGGGTGTATAAGAAGATTGTAAATTGAAAATTGACAAGAAGATACTTTTTACAAATTTAAACAATGAGTTTAATTAAAATAATGTTTGACTCTTACCAAAAATGATAAAATTGTGAAGCAAAAGATTACTTAAAATACTTTCTCATAAAATGCGCAATAGTAAAAGTTGGGATGATATCAGTAAACGGAAACGCTTCCTCAACAAAATTTATAACTGCGCCGGTTGCACCAAACCTGCCGCCAAAAGATTTAAAAAATATAAAAGCTGAGAGCGGTGCCCATACTACATCGCTAAACTCTCCGATGCCTGGCAAGGCAAAACTTAAACAGCCAATAAGATCCATTACAATACAAAATGTAAGGGATGGAACGGTAGTAGTTTGCTGAAGTGTTTTCATGGCAATTTTTTATAAAAATACAATGCAGTTTTTTGGGTTTGACAGGATAAAAAAGTTAATACTTAACATGGTGCAGCGTGGATTTTGGTAATGAGGACGATGGATTTTGAGTTATGAATTATAAGTTTTTATATGTCTTCGCCTAAAATAGATTGACAAACATCGTTGGACATTAATTGCAATATGCTTATTAAAAGCCAGCAGAAGTTTAATAAAAAATAATTCTGTTTCATGCAAAAACGAATTTATAATTGATTATTTTAATATCGTCAATTTTTTTAATTGCTTCGACGGCATCTAAATAAAAATGATTAAATCCACAAAGCTTTCTATTTTAGCTGCTGCAAAAAATATAAGGAAAGCAATCAACCCTGTATTTTAAAAAAACTGTAACCGTTAGCAATCTTAATTCTTAATATCTTTACTTAATGCAGGAGAAAATAGAACTCAAAAGGCTTGAAAATTTGTATAAATATCAAATTTTAAATGCCCCTTTGGATGGAGATTTTGATGAAATAACGTCCTTAGCAGCAAAAATCTTTAATGTTCCTATAGCAATAATTACACTGGTTGATACAGACAAAATTTGGTTTAAATCTTCGTTTG
>JANLVW010000541.1:0-1085 GCA_031364205.1 Ferruginibacter sp. | reverse complement strand
TTCTAACAATAGCATAATTGCTATTTCTTTGTAGTCGTATATTCCATATTATTATTAAATTGTATAGAATAATTACGAAGTGATAGTAGCAAAGGCAGTTTGTAAGTCATTGATTAAGTATTCAGCATCTTCTAACCCAATATAAAGACGCAACATACGGTGCTCTTTTGTCAGCTCATTAAAATTATTGGTTGTAACTCCGGCACAGCGTGGAATAATCAGACTTTCATAACCACCCCAACTAACTGCCAATTTAAAATGTTTTAAGACTTCGCAAAACTTTTCAATGTCCGATAAATCAATATCCTTTAATACAATTGTTATCAAGCCACATGCGCCACTCATCTGTTGTTTTGCAAGTTTTTGTTGAGGAAATGTATCATCAAACGGAAAAACAACTTCCTCTACTTTATTATTATTTTTAAGGTATGTAAGTATGGTGTTTGTGGATGCAGTTATTTTTTCTAACCTTAAGGGCAAAGTACGTAAACCCCGCAAGAGTAGCCATGCATTGAAAGGTTGTATGCCACTGCCGATATTATTGTACTCGCTTTTAAAAATTCGTTCTATCATTTTACTGCTGCCGCTTAATACGCCGGCTATTGTATCGCTGTGGCCACTAATGTATTTGGTGGCAGATTGCAGAGAAAGTTCAATACCGAATTCGATTGGTCGTTGATAAATAGGCGTGCAATAACTGTTGTCGCAGATCGTAATGATGTTGTGTTGCCTGGCAAAAGCTGCAACAGCTTTAAGATCCTGCAAAGCATAGGTCCAACTATTGGGACTTTCCAGGTATATAAGCGTGGTAGCATTTGTTTTGGCAGCCTTAAAATTATTTATATCTGTACCCTCGATAAAGGTTGTGGTAACGCCAAACCGTGGCAGTATTTCTGTAAACATTTTATTTGCCCATGCGTAAGGTTCTTTTACGCTGATGATGTGGTCACCGGCTTTTACGTTGGCCAATACTGCTGCAAATATGGCGGCTGCACCACTGTTAAAAACGAGGCAATCTTCAGCACCATCAAGAGCGGCAAGCTTTTTTGCAAGTATATCCACCGTAGGGTTTTTGCCACGGCTGT
>JANLVW010000532.1:0-2198 GCA_031364205.1 Ferruginibacter sp. | reverse complement strand
GGCGATAAACGAATACCTGTTTTTTCTTTGCCAATAGCATCAGCAACATCTTTTACAACTTCTAAAACAAAGCGGCACCGGTTCTCAATGCTTCCACTATAATCATCTTTTCGGATATTGCTGACAGGTGAAAGAAACTCTTCCGGCAGATAGCCATTTGCGCTATGCAGTTCCACCCCATCAAACCTTGCTTCTATTGCATTTTTTGCAGCCGTTACAAATTCCCCTTTTGTAGTGATAATATTTTCTGCAGTCATCTCTTTTGGTAAAGGGTAGTCTTGTAATTGTTTGGCATCTGTCCACATTTGTCCGGCTGGCCTTATTGCCGAAGGAGCGATAAGTTCAGTGCCTTCCCCCATATTTAGCGGATGACTTATTCTTCCGCAATGCATTAACTGAACAAATATTTTTCCGCCGTTTCCATGGGCCGCATTAGTTATTTTGTTCCAGCCTTCCACTTGTTCCTTATTGAAAATTCCGGGTATACGGGCATAGCCTAATCCATTGGCAGAAGGTGCTGTGCCTTCAGTTATTATTAAACCCGCTTGTGAACGTTGCTCGTAATATCTTGCCATCAACTCATTGGGAATATTGCCAATCGCCCTACACCTTGTCATTGGTGTTATTACTATATGATTTAATAATGATGTTGACCCAACCTGTGTTTCGGCAAATAATTTATACTCTTTCATTTTACTTATTTTTCAGTAAATGATTAGATAGTAAGTTGGTTGCTTTTATGATGTTAAGTGTTATACAATTATTTTAAATAATTGTATCATTCACACATTTAATTCTATTTCATTACAGAATAGGTAGCTTTCCTTTTATTATTAATCCTTAATTTAACGGTAGTTAATTAGGATTCAATAAATAAAAATATGGTTTCATTAACACTCATCCGGCATGGGCAGTCAACTTATAACTTGGCAAACCTTTTTACCGGAAATGTGGATGCGCCACTTACATCTTTGGGGGAAGGGGAAGCTTTGGCTGCCGGTAAAAAGATAAAAGACTTCATCTACAATGTTGCCTATACCTCTATGCTCATTAGGGCACAGGAAACTTTACGAATCATCTTAGAAGAAATTCAGCAAACAACAATACCTGTTATAAAAAATGCAGCACTGAATGAAAGAATGTATGGAAATTTACAGGGGTTAAATAAAGCTGAAACAGCAAGAAAATATGGTGAAGCACAGGTAGAAATATGGAGGAGAAGTTTTGATGTTCGTCCTCCGGGTGGTGAAAGCCTGGAAGACACATTTAACCGAACAGTTCCTTACTACAAATTGGAAATTGAACCAAAATTAAAATCAGGAGAAAATATACTAATAGTGGCGCATGGCAATAGTTTGAGGGCATTAATGATGTACCTGGAAAATATAAGTAAAGAAGCAATTGTGAAAGTGAATATCCCCACAGGATTGCCGAGGTTTTATAATTTTGATAACGAATTGAAACTAATTAGCGTAATTTATTTATAAGAGATTACCGTTAACACTAATGATTAATTTCTTTCTCTAATTTTTTCTGCGCCTGTTCCATAAATTCTTTTTCCTTTTCATCTATTGATGGAAAAACAGGCTTCATCTCTTTTAGTTTTTCCAATATAATTTTTCCTATTAATAAATGAGCCTGCAATTTATTATCCGCAGGTATAATATACCACGGTGCAATTTTGGTACTCGTTTGTTGTATAGCCTCCTCATAAGCATCCTGGTAAGCAATCCAGAAATTTCGTTCTTCAATATCTGCTGATGAAAACTTCCAGTGTTTTTTTTTATGCTCAATCCTGTCTAAAAATCGTTTGCCTTGTTCCTCTTTGGAAAGGTGCAGAAAAAACTTCAGGATTTGTGTACCCGTCTCAATATTCCTTTTTTCAAAATAATTAATTTGGTTGTACCTCATTTTCCAAAATTGCTTGTCAATTTTATGGATAGCATCTATACCTGGCAATCGTTCTGCCAATACAATTTCGGGATGCACTTTTGCTATAAGCACATTCTCATAATGCGAACGGTTAAAGATGGCTATCTGTCCATGCTCTGGTAATTTTATCGCATGACGCCACAAATAATCATGTTCCAGTTCCAATGTGTTGGGATGTTTGAAGCTGGTGACAATTACGCCCTGCGGATTTACACCACTCATAATATGACGGATGGTGCCATCCTTACCTGCACTATCCATCCCTT
>JANLVW010000458.1:0-3433 GCA_031364205.1 Ferruginibacter sp. | reverse complement strand
CCCATATCAAACATTGCATGTACAGCCATTTTAGAAGTATACCTTTCATCAACAGTTTTTACCGGAATTTGTGGAAAAGCTTTTTGTAATCGTTCAATAGCATTTTTTGCCGGCATCGTACCGTGGGTTTCAGTTTCATCTAGATTTAGGGGCAACCCAATAATTATTAATTCAACTTTTTCAGTAATAAAATAATTTTTTAAAAATGGAATTAATTCGTGTGAATTTATTGTTTGCAATCCTGTAGCTATTATTTGTAGCGGATCTGTAACAGCAATACCCGTGCGTTTTTTACCATAATCTATTGCCAGTATTCTTGCCATTTAAAATATTATTGCTCAGTTAAAATTGTAAAATCGTTAGAAAATATCGGTTGCTCCCTATAAAGTAAATTAATAAAGTCATAACCATAAATAGCTAAATATTCTAAAATATTATCTACCCTTTCCTGCAAATTATTTAATGGATTTACATGAGATTTAATTTTTTGAATTTGTCTTTGTTGTACCTCAAATTTTTTCTTTTCAGCCTTCAGCATTTTCTTCTCTAAAATTACAAGCTTATTAATTGCCTGCGTTTTAAGTGCATGAACATGGCCATTTAATGTGTTATCAATTACAGAGGTTACCACTTTAATTTTACCGTATATATTTTTAACTGCTTCTTTCTCTTCTTTAATATCAAGTTTAATTTTAGTTTCTCTAAATACAATTTCTTCTAAAAGTTCATTTTCTGTTTTAAAAATATCACTCTTTATAAACCCGAGAGACTCTATTTTCTCTGCTGTTTTTTTATCAATAACGGTAAACGAGTTTCTTAAAATTAGCGGAGGAAAAAAAGTATTTGCTTCCTTAAAAACGTCTTTTAATTCCAGCCAATAAGCTATCTCTCCTCCGCCACCAATAAAAGCAATGTTTGGTAAAATACATTCCTGATAAACAGGCCGAAGAATAACATTGGGACTAAATCTTTCTGCATTTGTATTTATTTCTGACTCCATTTCTGTTTCAGAAAAAAATAAATCTGTATTGGCAACTTTAAATCCATTGCTATTTATTTCTATCCTTTCTCTGATATTGTCTTTTAAATAAAAAAGATTTATCTCTCTACCTGCGGTCTGTACCTTATATTCTTTTGGAAAGTTTGCTACGGTTGTTGCTACTTTTTTTTCAGAAAACTGCTCTCCTAATTCTCTTTTTATTACACCCGCAAATTCTTTCTTAAAAATTCGGTTGTCAGGCATTAAAATTATAAGACCATATTTATTAAAAAGATGGTGAACAAACAGAAACGTAGCATTCTCAACCGTATCATTTTCTTTGTAACACAAACGGATAATATGTATTATTTCTTCACCAAACTTTTTAACAGAAAGTTGACCCGCAACAGCATTAATTATTTCAAGAAATTCTTTGTCAATCATCATCCTTCCAACAGCCCCAGTTTGTAAAGTATTCCATTTATAATTTGTGCCGCTTAAATGTACCTCACCCAATTCATCTAAATCAGCATCTTCACTGCCCATGTAATAAACGGGAACAAATTTTTTATCTGTAATTAATGTGCTAAGTTCTTCACTCAATTTAATTGCATGAAGAATTTTGTAAATAAAATATAAATGTCCCGTGAAAATATTGGGCTGGTGTGCGGTACAAACTGTAAAAGTATCTTCGCTAAACAGCGCTTCTATATTAGCTTTCAGCTTATCTGAGGTTGCAATTTGGTTATATTGCTCTTTGAGCTGAGTTACCAAAACTGATCTGTTAACAGGAAAATTTTTTCTATCTTCTACCGCTTTTTTTAAACCTTTTATATCTGTTGAATAAGTATAAAAATCTTTCAGCTGGTCAGCACTGTCCAAATAATCCAATACAAGCGTGGAAAAAGAATCTGTATTGCGGTAAGAAATTTTATTAGATGAAAAATTCATTTATCATTTTTATAGAATCTTCTATTATCTTATTAAAAACTTATATAAAGCAAAAAAGCTAAATTAAATCTCCCTCCAAATCATAATCAAATGCTTTTGTAATTTTTACCTGTACAAAATCACCGATCACTAATTTCTTTTTAGTATTAATGATAACTTCATTATCTACTTCAACACTGTCAAATTCCGTACGGCCCATATATCTTCCACTTTCTTTTTTATCAACCAGTACTTTAAAAATTTGTCCTATTTTTTCTATATTTTTCTCCAAGGAAATATCCTGCTGTACATCCATTATTTCCTGTGCCCGTTCTTCTTTTTCTTCTGCAGAAATATTGTCATCCAACCCATGCGCACTCGTATCTTCCTCATGGCTGTAAGTAAAAATCCCAACCCTGTCAAACTTCATTTTTTGCAAGAATGTTTTAAGTTCTTCCACGTCTTCTCTTGTTTCGCCGGGGAAACCGGCAATTAGCGTTGTGCGCAAACAAATACCGGGCACTTTTTCTCTGATAGCATTTACAAGATCTTCCATTTCTAATCTTGTAATGTTCCTTTTCATAGCCTTCAGCATATTATCTGCAGCATGCTGCAAAGGCATATCAAGGTATTTGCAAATGTTATCATGTGCATTCATGGCATCTAAAATTTCCATAGGAAATTTAGAAGGATATGCATAATGTAATCTTATCCATTGTAGACCCGGCACTACGGCAAGTTCGTCTAATAGACGTGGCAATTCTCGTTTTTTATAGATATCCAATCCATAATAAGTAAGCTCCTGAGCTATCAGCATTATTTCTTTTACACCACGTTTTACCAGTTGCTTTGCTTCATCAACAATGCTTTCTATTGTTCGGCTTACATGCTGCCCGCGCATTAATGGTATTGCACAAAATGAGCAGGTACGGTTGCAGCCTTCGCTGATTTTTACATACGCATAATGAGACGGTGTAGCCAAAAGTCTTTCGCCTATAAGTTCACCTTTGTAA
The DNA here is from genome assembly GCA_031364205.1 of Ferruginibacter sp. Lineage (GTDB taxonomy): Bacteria > Bacteroidota > Bacteroidia > Chitinophagales > Chitinophagaceae > Ferruginibacter. The sequence goes on along the minus strand of JANLVW010000458.1, from coordinate 511 downwards.
TCAGCTTCAAACTGCTTTAAAATACGGGGCAATTCCATTGTGCCAAAAAAGGCATCAACTTCAGGTATTTCTTCTTCTAAATTATTTTTGTAACGCTCGCTGAGGCAACCTGTAACATATACTTTATCAAGCTTTCCCTTCTTTTTTAAAGCAACATTATCCAGAATAGTATTAATGCTTTCCTCCTTTGCTTTATCAATAAAACCGCAGGTATTTATGATAACAATATTGTGGTCAAGCTTTTCATTTTCATGAACTGTATCTATATCGTTTGCAAGTAACTGTCCGCTCAAAACTTCACTATCCACCATGTTTTTACTACAGCCAAGTGTAATAATATTTACTCTGTCTCTTTTTAAGGTTTTTGTTTTCATATTTTTTGCAGGCGCATGTTAAGTTATTGAAAAACAAGTTGGCATTAAAAAGACTACCGTTGTTACACGCATCAATTACTTCGCTAACAGTTTACCAAGATTATCTTCTTCAAAAAAAGGTTGGCAAATTTCTTTTG
>JANLVW010000579.1:0-4335 GCA_031364205.1 Ferruginibacter sp. | reverse complement strand
GTAAAGCAATTTTTTAGACAGGCAAAAATGTATAATGCATCAACCAATGCAGGTACAAACTTAAAACTTGAATCTGTAAAGGGTTTGTTTAATAAAACCCAAAAGCTGTTTATACATTGTGATGTTGTAAAGGAAATGCTTACCGCTATTGATTTCGTAAATGAATTTGGTTTTGATGTAACCCTTGTTGGTGCAGAAGAAAGTTGGCAAATTGCGCCATTGCTTAAACAAAATAACATCTCTGTAATTCTTGGACAGACACACGAATTGCCGGTAATGGTTGATGATGATATTGACCAGCCTTTTAAAACTCCTGCAGCTTTGCAAAAGGCAGGAGTATTGTTTGCTTTAACTGACGAAGATGCAACTACCACTGGCCGAAACTTAATGTTTTGTGCAGGTACTGCCGCAGCTTACGGCCTCTCAAAAGAAGAAGCATTGCAGGCCATCACTTTAAATGCAGCTAAAATTTTAGGCATAGCAGACAAAACCGGAAGTATAGAAGTAGGTAAAGATGCAAACATTATCATCAGCACCGGCGATGCGTTGGATATGAGAACTAACATTATTGTAAAAGCGTTTATACAAGGCAGAGATTTAAATCTGGATGATAAACACAAGCAGTTGAACAAAAAATATTCAGATAAATACGGCGTCAAATAAGCGCAGTTTATTTTCATAAAAAGCCCCAATAAATTATTTTATCGGGGCTTTTTTATTCCTTTTGTGGCTGTGGGCAAAAGATCTTTGTTCAACACTTGTTGCGGCTATGCGTTACAATCTTTTTTTGTTTTCTCATCAAGAGCTCGTTGACGGATAGTCAAACAAAAAAAGGATTTCCACTTCTATCCTCTAGCCCTTCAGCAGTTTAGCTCTATTGAACTTTTTAAATAAGCTGCTAATTTCGGATTAATAAATCCATCTCTACAACCAAATAAATCCATTTTAGAATCCTACTAATATTCGTTTTTGTAAATTATTTTGTAGTTTAATTGCCCAAACTTATTTTAGGACAAGACAGATTAATTTTGTTTGTTTCGTGTGTCACCAAATTTGGCGGCGATTAACCACCCCGCTCTGCGGGCTCCCCTCCAAGGGAGGGGGATAATACAAACAACTTACAGTAAAATGTTCTGCTTACAAAAATTGAAAAAAGATTTATCGCCCAAAGGCTGCGGGATGGACAGTTGTAGCTGTCGCAAGTAATGAACAGTAAAATGTAATAAAAACTGCTGCGGCACTACTACAAACAGCCCGCACAAATGATTCAAAAATATTACTACCGATCACAGCCCTAAAACAGTTTTCTATAAAAAATCCCATTCTAAAAAATAGAATGGGATTTTTTTATGAAGCATTATTTTTTTCTAAAAAATATATCTTACACCAAACTGCATCTGCCATCTTGAAAGTAAATCAGGACTTGCAGTAAAAGTGCCTTTTGTAGATGGATCAAAATTAAATTGTGGTTTGCCTGCACTGTTAAAGGGTGCACCGGCATCCAATGAAATAGGTTGATAAAAACCCGAGGTTGTGGCTATTTTTCTTACACCCCAGTTGCTGCTTAGTAAATTTCCAAAATTTTGAATATCTAAACTAAACTGTACGGTATTCTTTTTCTTACCATTTTTAAAAACAAAATCCTGTAAAATTCTAATGTCTATCTGGCTAAACCAAGGTGTAGAACCTGCATATTTTTCTGTATACATGCCACGCCTGCTGCTTAAATATTTATCAGATGCAATGTAGCTTTTAAAAGCAGCCTGTTGTACGGCTGGAGATTGTGTTACACCCATTGCATCTAAATAATTTGTAAAAATCATTGTGCTTACTTCCGCGTCTGTAGGTACATAAAGTAAATCATTTGTTCCACTACCATCATTGTTTATATCACCACCATACACATAAGCAAAACGATCTCCACTTGTCCAACTGCTAAACAACGATAAAGTTGTAGCATATATTTTCTCTTTGCCATATTCAAACTTTTTAATACCTGCCAATACAAAACGATGTTTGTTGCCGTACAACGAGGTAGAGTTTTTTGCTTCATTTGCATTGTTTAGAATCGGGTTTCTGTCAAATGCATCACTTGAAATTTCTGCAGAAATGGAACTTGCATCTTTGGCAATTAAATAGTTGTATGATGCCTGTAAATACAGACCATTTTTAAACGACTGTACTGCCTGTAAACTGGTATTAAACTGGTAACCTGTATTTTTTGCATTTGTAAAAACGTAGGTGTTGTTAGTGGTGAAAGCACCGTCAGTTCCTTTATCAGAAGCTTTATAAATTTTTCTGTTATCGCCTGTTCCAGAGTTTAAAACTCCTGTTGGCGTACCAAGATTGTAATTGCGCACCATCATTGCTCTTCTGTCTTTTGTATAAGCCAGATCAGCAGAAAATATGGTTCCGGTTTTTAGTTTATAGTCAAAGCCTAAGTTGTTTCTCCAAACCTGGGGCCATTGAAAATTCTTATCTGTTGCGTTGTAAAAACCGGTGTAAGGATTGGCCTGTTGGTTACCTAACCATACAAATGGAAAGCGACCCGTGAACAAGCCTGTCCCCCCTCTTAAAACTGCAGTTCTGTCGCCATTTATATCCCAGTTAAAACCAATTCTTGGCGATATCAATGGCTTTCTTGTAGGGAATTTTGTGTTGTCTAAATCTTTGCCCACGCCGTTGCTAACTCTGTTTCCGTTGGCATCAAACAAAACCTGTGGATCGTTGTTGGCAATTGTTGGCGCACCTTCCTGAAAAGTTCCTTTAAAAGTTCCGTCGCCATTAAAGTTTGGATTTTTAAAACTTGCGTTGCGGTATGAAGGTGCATCTACTCTTAATCCATAAGTCAATTTAAATTTTTTAGTTAGTTTCCATTCATCCTGCAAATAAGCAGATGCCTGGGCTACCGTTAAATAATAAAAAGTCCATTGGTTGGCAGCTGCTCTGTTTTTAGCATATGCAGCATCCACACTTAACGGATAAGCACCAAAAACATAAGCACCATCTACAGGTACACTGTCTCTAAAAGTTTTAATATCTGCATTGCTAAAAACTGCGGGGCCATAACCTGTTAAATTAAATGAATTTGCAAATTTGAATGACTCATAAGCCACACCTGCTGTGATGGTATGCCGAGGCAAAATAATATTAAAATTGTTTGTTGCCTGAAAAGCATCCTGATTTAAAATATTATTTATTGAAAAAGGCTCGTGGCCGGCAATAATATACCTAACATTGTTTTTAGTGATATTCACAACCGGAAAAGGCGTAGATAATGCATCTCTCTTGTCTCTAAATGTTGTATACACCAATCTCAGCTTGTTTGCATATCTGCTGCCAAAATTTGATTTTAATTCAGAGCCGAAAGACTGTAATTTATTATTAATTCTGTAACCGGAATTTCTAAACTGCATCGTTGTAAAATCAGGACCTCTACGACCAATGGCACTTGGGTGTGCAGGTTTTTCTTTTGATGCATCTAAACCGTTATATGTAAAAGATAGACTGTTATTGTTGTTAATTACCCAATCTAATTTTGCAAGCCACTTACTGCTTTTTTGTTTGTAATTAAATCCCTGGTAATCGCCGGTTTCATAACCAAACTTATTTTTAAGAATAGTTCTAACATCAATTAAATCCTGTTCTAGTACTCTTGATACATTGCTTTTATCACCGTTGGTTGAATTTTTTCCAACAAATGCTGTTGGTGCATCTTGACGCTGTTCTGTTTCAAAATTTAAGAAATAAAATAATTTATTTTTCACAATAGCACCGCCAATTGCTGCGCCTGTCTGGTATTGATCAAGTTTTGGAACAACAATTTTATTGCTGTTTATTTTTTTTCCTGTAAGGCTTTCGTTTCTATAAAAACCATAAACTGTTCCTGCAAAAGTATTGGTACCGCTTTTTGTAACTGTGTTTACACCTGCGCCTGTAAAGCCCGCCTGTGTTACATCGTAAGGTGCAATGTTCACTTGTATCTGATCTATTGCATCTAACGATACCGGCTGCGAACTTGTTTGTCCACCAGGTGTTGGCGCATCTAAACCAAAAGGATTATTAAACACAGCGCCATCTAAAGAATAGTTATTGTACTGACCATTTTTTCCTGCAAATGAAGTTCCGTTTACTGTAGAAGAAGCTGATGGTGTAAGTCTTGTAAAATCATCTGCAGACCGGGAAATGGTTGGTAGCTGACGAATTTGACGTGAACTTATGTTGGTTGAAGCACCGGTGCGTTGGTTATCAAACAATTTTGATTTTGATAAAACCGTTACTTCATTAAGATTTACAGAAGTTGTTTGTAATTTAAAATCTACTGTAGTATTTTGT
>JANLVW010000447.1:0-2403 GCA_031364205.1 Ferruginibacter sp. | reverse complement strand
CTTGCATTTAAAGATCCACGAAAATTATACAATGCCAGCAACGAAAAGTTTTATAAAGATATAAATGCAGCACATCTAAAAACAGAAGAAACAGTTGATTATTTGTACAAAACGATGAGTGAAACGCTCAGCAGTGCTGACTATATTTTTAAGCAAAGCAAAATCAATCCAACAACACAAAGTTATCCTGCTACAGAATTGGGGAAGAATTTAAAAACAATTGCTTCGCTGATTATATCTGATATAAATACGAAGGTTTATTACGTATCGCTTGGCAGTTTTGATACCCACGTAAACCAGGTGCAACAGCAAAAGAAATTGTTGGATGAATTGGACGGCGCAGTAAAAGCTTTTACTACAGATCTTAAAAGCAACAACAGATTTGATGATGTATTAATGATGACATTTTCTGAATTTGGGCGCAGGGTTTCTCAAAATGCAAGCAATGGAACTGACCATGGTACTGCAAATAATATGTTCTTTATTAGCGGTGGTTTAAAACAAAAAGGATTGTTGAATGAACTGCCGGACCTTTTAAATTTACACGAAGGAGATTTAAAGCACACAGTAGATTTTAAAAATGTTTATGCTACCGTTTTAAATAACTGGCTTGGTGTAAATGATAAAAATATTTTAGGCGGAAGTTATGAGAAGATGAATTTTATTTAATTGGTTTAAACAAGAAAGGCGATCAATAATATGATCGCCTTTCTTAATATTTTTAAACTCTATTTTATTCCGTGCATCATCCTTTTTAAAAGTGGAGTAAGCGCAAAAAGCACAATAGATGCAAGTCCGCATAATACAACAAACACCATAAAGAATTGAAATAAATTATGTATTTCTACTCCTGCAAAAGATGGGTTTATAGCACTGATTTTCTTTTCGGTTAATAAACGAATTTGATCTGCTGTTGGAACGATTTTCTTATCCAGTATTCCTTGTAGATCTATTCCCATTTTGGTTGATTCAGTAAATTGTTCTCCTGTTGCTGGCAGTATAGATCCTAATGTACCAGCAAGCGCATATCCTGATGCGTTAGATAAAAAGAAAACTCCATAAAGTAAGGATGAAAATCGTTTTGGTGAAAGTTTACCAACCAATGAAAGGCCGATAGGCGACAAACATAATTCACCAAAAGTTTGTATTAAATAAAGTAGAATAAGCCATTTAACAGCAAGTAAACCGGTATTACCTAAATCTTTTACATTATATGCTATAATAAAATAACTTAAAGCAATTAAAGCCAGTCCCATTGCTTGTTTAGCAGGTGAAATTGGCTCTTTGCCTTTAGCCCTTAATTTATCCCATAAAATACTGAAAGGAATAGCAAAGGCAACTACAAATATTCCATTAAAAATCTGTACCATGGATGGCGGCATATTCCAGCCAAAGAAATTACGGTCGGTTTGGTTATCTGCAATAAAAGTTAAGGAAGAACCAGCCTGTTCAAAAGCAGCCCAAAAGAAAATAATAAAAAACGAAACAATATAGATTACCAAAATTCTGTCCCTTTCAATTTTAGTAATTGATCCATCTGAAATTATTAATCCAGCCAGTGTAAGACCACTTCCATAAATGATGGAATATATAATGTTCTGCCCAAAAATATAATGAAAAATTAAACCTAACACAATAAATGAAACAGATGCTATTATCAAAGCTGTATTGGAGAAAGATGCTTTTTGTGCCTCACCTTCTTCATAATCAGAAGCATCGTTTTTTGATGGCAGACCGCCTATCGGACGCCCTTCAGGATTAACAACATATTTATCTTTAAGAAAAAAGAAAGTTGTTGTACCAATCAGCATAGCAATAGATGCAGCCAGATATCCCCATTTAAAAGCATGAATATCCCTTACACCATTTACTACAACATCTCCGATTAATGGACAAATCAACTGGCCCAAAAATGCACCAATATTTATCCCCATGTAAAAAATTGTAAAGGCAGTATCCAATTTACTTTTTTCTTCTTTTGGATAAAGGCTGCTAACCATGCTGGAAATATTTGGTTTAAAAAATCCGTTACCAAATATGATAATACCAAGTGCGACATACAAGAGTGTTTTAGCAAGTTCTAGATCTGAACTAAAAATAGAGGCACTAAAAAAAAGCAGCATCTGACCGACAGCCATCATTAAACCACCAAGCATAATACATAATCTGTTTCCTAAAAAACGGTCAGCAATAAAACCACCTAACATGGGCGTTAAATAGCACAAACCCAAAAATCCTCCATAAATAATAGACGACTGCTCCTTACTCATCATAAGTGCATTCACAATAAAGAGCGTAAGAATAGTTCGCATACCATAAAAACAAAAACGCTCCCACATTTCAGAAAAAAATAAATACCAAAGTTGCCTGGGATATTTTCCCTTAAAATTTTGAATTTCTTCA
>JANLVW010000443.1:0-1250 GCA_031364205.1 Ferruginibacter sp. | reverse complement strand
AAAAAGTAGTAAAAAAAATTAAACTCATTTTTTGTAAAACTATTTTGCGGCGCAAAGATAGGACGTATTCTTTTCTAGGTCTATCTTAAATGTACATTATTGGTAAAAAACCTATCTGAAAGAGAAATTTTAACTTCTTTTTAAAATATTAAATTACTTTTAATATTAATACCATTCCAGCAATCTTTTATCATCTTGCTACATGTATTCTAAAACAGAAGCCTCTTTAATAACACAAAAATTTTGGACAAGTTTTGGATTATATATGTCACCTGTACCTTCAGCATTTTTGGAAAAAGTAAACTGGGTAAATTATAAAACAGGAATTAAAGGAATTATTTTTAAATTAAATGCTGATAAAAATGCAGCTACAGTAACCATCGAAATATTTTTAAAAGACACTATTTTACAACATCAATACTTCCATACATTTACTAACTTCGCCTCAGCTTTTAAGGATATAGCAGGAAAAGACTGGCTTTTCAACAATGATTCTTACATTGAGAATAAAGGTGAAGTAAGTACAATAATTGTTGAACTAAAAAATGTAAATATTTTCATTGAAAAAGACTGGCCTACTATAATCAGTTTTTTAAAACATTACCTGATTGGTCTTGATGCATTTTGGGCAGCTTACAAACCGGCTTTTGAAATAATTTAAATTATAATCTATCAAATAAATAAAAAACAAACATGTTTAAAAAACTATTACAATTTAGTGCTGTATTACTTGTGGTAATTGTAGTCGCATCATGCAACAGCAATAAAAAAACAGTTATGGAAAATGCCACAACAAATGCTACTCAAAAACCTGTGAGTGTTAAAGGTGAAAACGTAGATTACATGGGAGATGGTGTAACAATGAAAGGTTTTGTAGCTTTTAATGAAAACGATTCTGCTTTAAAGCCTGTGGTTCTTATCGTTCCCGAGTGGTGGGGAATAAGCGATTACACCCGGGGAAGAGCAAAGCAGCTAGCCGGTCTTGGATACCTTGCGTTTGCGGTAGATATTTACGGTGAAGGTAAAACCGCTGAAACACCGGATGAAGCCGGTAAACTTGCAGGACCATTTTATGCACCGGGAAGCCCTGCACAAAGCAGGTTTGATGCTGCCCTTACCAAAATTAAAACATACCCGGGTGCTGATACAAATAAAATTGCTGCAATAGGTTATTGTTTTGGTGGTGCGTTGGTGCTAAATATGGCTCGGTTGGGAGAGCCATTAAAGGGTGTAGTTAGTTTTCATGGTAA
>JANLVW010000392.1:0-1489 GCA_031364205.1 Ferruginibacter sp. | reverse complement strand
GATCGTTTTTTTAGCAAAATATAACTGTGTCTTATTAACCGTTAAAAATAACTCATCTAATATTTCCTTTACACTTTGTACGTAAGATTTTTCATCATGGGCTTCAAATAATAAATAAGTAAGCAGTTCTTTATTTTCTTTTTTAAATTTTGTAAGTTTAATGCACAAATCCAGCAACATTGCAGGAGGTACATTTTCCAGTTCAGTTTTTATTTCTTTTAAAGATGCTGTTTTCATATTCGTACTGAAAGACAAACTAAAAGGCAGAAACCTTTTCAGTCTGCTCTTCTTTGATGTATGTATTTATACACTTTTTTATGTCCAAAGAAACGTTGTAAATAAAAGTAAACTGATCTGTAACTGATTTTGTTTCAATAAATTTTGTTTTGGTATCAGTTTCAAAATTGCCTTCTAAAATCTCAGTTTTTCTTGTTTGTAAAAGCAATTCGGTTTCTGTGCGAAAATATTCCTTCATATTTAAAACATTTTCAGCTAAAGAATTTACGTTTATGCCATTAAGCATATCATTAACCGATTTTAAATTGTTTGTTGTATTATCCATCACCGATAAAAATACATCAGATTTAAATGAGCTTTTATTTTCTGTAAGATAGTAGGATAAAGCAGAAAAATGTGAAGTTAAAATATGATTTAATACAACGAATCTATATACCTGTTCTACATTTTTTTGAAATCTTTTTGGCTCAGATAACATCCTGTTAAAAGCATCAGATACGTTGGCTAAAGCTGTTAGTGCCTGTTGCCGGGTATGTTTTAATTCATCTCTATTTAATATACTTACTTGTGTATAGTTTACTGCAAGTTTATTATAATATTGAATATTTTTTTGGGTAACCGCCTGCATGTATTTTTTTATAGTTGTATGCTCCCAAATAGGTACAAAAAATAAACTTGCTACAAATGCAATAGCAGATCCTAAACTTGTATCCAGCAGCCTGTCATACAATAATGATGTAATAGCTGAAGGATAAATTAAATGAAAAAAAATAACCAGATACGGTGTCATCAATAAAACGCTTATAAAATATTTTGTTCTTATAAACATGTAACAACCTGCCATAAAAATCAACATTATAAACATCAATGCAAAATTGTTTTTTACAATAAATAAAATTAAGACCCCAATTATTACCCCAATAAAAGTACCAATAAGACGATCTTTATTTCTCGATTTTGTAAGGCTGTACGCCGGTTTTAATATTACAATTATGGTAAGTAAAATCCAGTAATTGTGCCCTATATGAAACAGCAGCGATATTAAATATCCGGCTAATAATGATGTGGCAACCCTTAAAGAGTGCCTGAAAATATTTGAGCTGAAATTGAGATTATTTAAAAATAAATCAGGATCAATATTTTGAGCTTCGTTAAAGTTTTGTGCTGATAAATCAGTCTCTTTAGTTTTACGCTGGCTCTTTTCGTAATGTGTATAATAATGAAGTCCGTTTATTTTTTCAGTAAGCCCTTT
>JANLVW010000366.1:0-3159 GCA_031364205.1 Ferruginibacter sp. | reverse complement strand
CCAGCGAGCACAAAAAATTACAAAAGCGTTTGCAACTATTCTAGAAAAAACAAATACCAAATATGCCATACTTGGAAAAGAAGAAATGTGTACAGGCGACCCTGCACGCAGAGCCGGTAACGAATTTATGTTTCAGATGATGGCTTACCAAAACATTCAGATATTGGATGGTTATGGCATTAAAAAAATTGTTACTGCATGCCCGCATTGTTTTAATATTTTTAAAAATGAATATCCTTCGTTAGGTGGCAATTATGAGGTTATACATCATGCAACTTTTCTACAACAATTAATTGACGATGGTAAAATAACCATGAATGAAGATGGTGCATTTAAGGGTAAAAAAATTACTTATCATGACAGTTGTTACCTCGGCAGAGCCAATGGAATATATGAAGCACCAAGAAAAGTTTTAGAAGCTTTAGATGTTGAATTGATTGAGATGAAACGTTGTAGGAGCAACGGTTTGTGCTGTGGTGCAGGCGGTGGACAAATGTTTAAAGAAGAAGAAAAAGGTGATGTAAGAGTTAACATTGAACGTGCTAACGAGGCATTGGCAACCGGTGCAAATATTATTGCAGCTGCTTGTCCTTTTTGTAATACAATGATGAGCGATGGTGTAAAAAATAAAGAAATGGAAGATGAAGTTGCAGTAATGGATATTGCTGAGTTGGTTGCAGCCTCTCTAAATCCTTCCGCTCAATTGGACTTATAAATTCTTTTAATATGATGTGACTTTAAATTGTTAGAGAGCAGTGGAATTTTGGTGAAAGCTAGCTATGTTATTTTTTTAGCCAAACAAAGGAGCAGCAATTTTTGAACTTTAGTGAGAATAATTATTTTTTTTGTTTTTTTCTTTTTGGGTGAAAATTGAAAAGGAACCACGTTCACTTTCAACTATTTATTTCGCTTTTATTATGCCATACTTAATTTAAAAATATAAAATGAATTTTAATATAGCAGAACATTTACCCGAAGATTTTTCAGCAAATTCCAGAGTATGGATTTATCAAAGCTACCGCATTTTTTTTATGCAGGAAGCTTTAGAAATGGAACCAATGCTGCAAAACTTTGTAACCCAATGGAAAAGCCATGGCACACCTGTAAAAGGTTTTGCAAATTTGTTCTTTGGAAGGTTTATTGTTTTAATGGCAGATGAAAATGCAACCGGTGTGAGTGGTTGCAGCACCGACAGTTCTGTTAGGCTTGTAAAAGAAATTGAAAAGAAATACAACGTAAATCTTTTTGACAGACAAATGTTAACATTTTACATTAAAGAAAAAGTAGAACTACTCCCAGTTTCACAATTAAAATATGCAATAGAAAACAAATTTATTACAGAAGACACTCTTTATTTTGATAATACAGTCCTTACAAAAGAAGCACTGGAAAGTAACTGGATAACACCCGTTAAAAACACATGGCTGGCAAATAAAATCTCTACACCAAATTAAGGCGGATTGGTTTCCCAAAATGTTAAACCGAAAATCTTTAGATATATGAGCAATTATTTATTGTCCGGGGTATTATAATTTCAATATTTTATTTAAAAATGAAAGCCCATGAGGACAAATATTTTTTTAAAGTTTATAATTATAAACAAAACTAATTACTGACAACATGGCATTTTAGGCGGGTAAAAGATTATGTTTGCAACTCTAATTTATTTATAATGATGCAAAAATTACTTACTACAAAATGCCATGAAGAAATACGGCAAGGCGAAGCTTTTGAAATGGAAACAACCGAATTCGAAATACCTCTGAAAAAGTTTTACATAGAAAGTTATGGGTGTGCAATGAATTTTGCTGATAGCGAAGTTGTTGCTTCTATTTTACAAAAAGAAGGCTTTGGGTCAGTAAAAGAACCAGCTTTGGCTGATTTAATTTTAATAAATACCTGCTCAATCAGAGAGAAGGCTGAGGATACTGTTCGTAAACGTTTAACAGAATTTAGAAAGTTTAAAAAAAGCAGACCGGGTTTGATTGTAGGCGTACTGGGTTGCATGGCTGAAAGACTAAAAGGTACATTTATTGAGCAGGAAAAACTGGTCGATATTGTGGTAGGACCCGATGCATATCGCAGTTTACCCGGCTTAATTGAAGAAGCCTATATAGGTCAGAAAGGAGTAAATGTATTATTAAGCAGAGAAGAAACCTATGCTGATATTTCGCCCATTCGGCTTAACAGCAATGGCGTTACAGCTTTTGTAAGCATCATGCGTGGCTGTAACAATATGTGTTCATTTTGTGTTGTGCCATTTACCCGTGGCCGGGAAAGAAGCCGAGATGCGTTAAGTATTGTGGAAGAATGTAAAATATTATTTAAAGAAGGTTACAGAGAAGTTACATTACTTGGTCAAAATGTTGACAGCTATAATTTTATAGATACAAGACATGAGCCCTTAGACGAAAGAAAAAAAACGATCACTTTCGCAAATCTCCTGGAAATGGTAGCATTGGTTTCGCCCATGTTGCGGGTACGTTTTTCAACATCGCACCCAAAAGATATTACAGATGATGTTTTATTTACTATAAATAGATATGAAAATATCTGTAATTATATTCACTTACCTGTGCAAAGTGGCAGCAGCCGAATATTACAGCTAATGAACAGAACTTACAGCAGGGAATGGTATCTGGCAAAAATAGATCGCATACGAGAATTAATACCGGACTGCGGAATTTCAACAGATATGATTACCGGTTTTTGTACAGAAACAGATGAAGATCATAAAGCATCTTTATCTCTTTTTGATTATTGTAAATACGATCTTGCTTATTTATACTATTATTCTGAAAGACCGGGAACTTTGGCTGAGCGTAGGTTTAAAGATGATGTACCGTTGGATGTAAAAAAGAAAAGACTGCAGGAGTTGGTAAATCTTTACAGAGAACATTCATTAAGAACAATGCGGAAGGAAATTGGTAAAACTTTTAAAATATTGGTGGAAGGTTTTTCCAAGAAAAGCGAAGAGCAATTGCAGGGTAGAACTGACCAAAACAAAGTAGTAATTTTTGCAAAAGAAAATTTTAAAAAAGGAGATTATGTCTTTGTAAAAATAAATGATTGTACAGCGGGTACATTATTTGGAGATGTTGTAAAAACAAATTAAAATTATGATGACATTTTTTGTAATAATTTAAAAAATAAATGCAC
>JANLVW010000353.1:0-10273 GCA_031364205.1 Ferruginibacter sp. | reverse complement strand
ACAAATTCTCCCGGCATTCCCTGAAAAATTAATCCGCCAATTACAGCAATATCACGGAATTTTCGTCTAGCCATTTCTCCCGCATTCACACTTCGCTGAATATCTTCGTATAAATTTTCTTCTGCAAATAATTCATATACATTGCTGTCATCCAGCGGTATTGGCTGATCGCTTAAAAGTTCAAAACCATAATCATTCATGGCAAAAGAAAAAGTAATGGGAATTATTTTGCTGATGCGGTAAGATAATAATGCTGCCATTGCTTCATGCACCAGTCTTCCCTCAAAAGGATAAATAAATAAATGAAACCCATCTTTTGTTTCAATATGTTCTATCAATAATTCATTTTCTTTTGGTACGGCTGATAATTTTTTCTGTAAATTAAACAAGGGTTCCAATGCAGAAAGTTCCTTTTCTTTTTCAGAAAAATGATCAGTAGTTGCTGCATCATTTAATTTTTTGCGGAGCATAAAACCAAGTTGCGAACTAAGCGGTAATCTTCCACCATTCCAACTAGGTACAATTGATTTCTTAGAATTACTTTTTCTTACCTGCACGGTCATTTCTTTTATCATTACAAACTCTAGGTTTCTGCCTGCAAGGGTGAAAACATCTCCAGGCTTGAGTTTGGAGATAAAGTATTCTTCAATAACACCAATAAAACCACCACTCATAAATTTAACTTTCAGCATGGCGTCGCTAACAATGGTACCAATATGCATGCGGTGGCGCATGGCAATTCGCTTGTTGTTTATTTTGTACAATCCATCAATTATTTCTACTTTTTTAAAATCATCGTATTCACGCAATGCAATTCCACCTACAGTGATAAATTGTAGAATCTGAAGCCATTCTTCTTTATTTATTTCACTAAAACAATAAGTAGATTTTATTTCTTCATACATTTCATCTGCATAAAATCCATCAGAAATAGCAAGTGTGCAGAGGTATTGAATCAATACATCAAAACACATCAACAACGGTAAACGACTTTCAATAAACTGATTGGAAATCGCTTCCTTTAATGCTGCAGCTTCAATTAATTCTAAAGAATGTGTAGGTAAAAAATAAATTTTACTGACCGCATCGGGCTGGTGCCCGCTTCTGCCGGCACGCTGTAAAAATCTTGCTACACCTTTTGGTGAACCAACCTGTATTACCATTTCTACGGGGCGAAAATCCACACCCAAATCTAAACTCGAAGTACATACTACTGCCTTTAAAATTCCCTGATGTAATGCTGTTTCCACCCACGTTCTTAATTCTCTTTCAATACTGCCATGGTGTAAAGCCACAGCTCCGGCCAGTTCCGGACCAACAGTTAATAATGTTTGGTACCACATTTCGCTCATGCCACGGGTGTTTATAAAAACAAGTGTGGTTTTATTATTTTCTAAAATTGGTAAAATTCTATCTGCCAGTTTTATTCCTAAATGCCCTGCCCATGGATATTTTTCTATCTCTTCCGGGATGATGGATTCTATTTCAAACTTTTTATGAACATTTGCTTTAATAATAATTCCTTCCATTTTTAAAGAACTCATCAAAACATCTTTTGCTTCTTCAAGATTACCAATGGTTGCACTGATTCCCCAAACGGAGACAGGTACCGGTAATTGGGAATTTGGAATTTGGGTACTCTTTAAACTTTTAGCTTTTAAATTTTTTTTAGAGACTTCGCTAGCTCCTAATTCCAAATCCCCAATTCCTAATTCCTTTTCTACCAATTCCTTTCTTCTCAAACTAACTATTCTTGCTACGGCCAACTCTACCTGAACACCACGTTTACTTCCCAATAACTCATGCCATTCATCTACAGCAATTATTTTTAGATTTTTAAATGTTCCCGCATAGTTTTTTTGTGCAAGAAAAAGATGCAAACTCTCCGGTGTTATAATCAAAACTTCCGGCAGCTGGCGTGTTTTTTTTGCTATTTATTCGGTGGGTGTATAACCGTTTGTTGTTACGATTTTACACGCTATCCCTAGTTCTTCAACAACTTCCAGCATTGCACGTTCAATATCTTTTGCCAATGCACGCAACGGTGTTATCCATAATAACTGTAATCCATTATTTTTTTTTGTTAAAAAATCTTTTGGATTATCATTAATAAATTGAATGAGTGCGCCTAAAAAAACGGAATATGTTTTGCCAAAACCAGTAGGTGCATTCACCAGTCCTGAACGATTGTTAATAATATTTTCCCAAGTTTCTTTTTGAAATATAAATGGTTTTCTTTCTTGCTTATCAAGCCACTGTTTTATAATTTTAAAACCGTGTGAGGTGGAGAGTTTAATTTTGTTATCAGTCATTAAATTGTATCATTTTGTACAGAAGAACTATACTGATCATTAAATACCTTCAGCATCATTTTTAGATCATCGAGTGTATTTATATCTTGCAGTTTTTTATCTTTTCGCCACCTGCTCATTCGTGGAAAACGCAATGCCACGCCACTTTTATGTCTTTTACTTTCTGCAATTCCTTCAAAAGCCAGTTCAAAAATAAGTTCTGGTTTTACAGTTCTAACCGGTCCAAACTTTTCTATAGAATTTCTTTTTACAAAATTATCTACCTGTGCAAATTCTTTGTCAGTAAGCCCGCTGTAAGCTTTTGCAAACGTTACTAAATTGTCGCCATCTCTTACAGCAAAAGTGTAATCAGTGTATAAATTACTTCTCCTTCCGCTACCTTTTTGTGCATAAATCATAACTGCATCAATTGTCAGCGGATCTATTTTCCATTTCCACCAATCACCACGTTTTCTCCCATCTTTGTATTCCGAATTTTTTCTTTTAAGCATGATGCCTTCACTACCCATGTCTCTGCTTTGTTTTCTTATAGTAGTTAATTCTTCCCAATTATTAAAATTGATGATGGGAGATAAATGCAGAAACGTAACATTGATTTTGTTTATAATTTCTTCCAGTTTTTTTCTTCTTTCTAACATCGACATCATTCTTATATCTTCTCCATTTTCTTCAATAATATCGTAGGCAATAAAACCAACAGGAGCTTCTTTCAATTGCTTAGCAGTAATATTTTTTCTGCCTATTCTTGTTTGCAAAGCTGAAAAGGGAAGTGGGGCGAAATTACCTTCTACAGGCGGCGTTGCAAGGCTGATAATCTCTCCGTCAATAGCAGTTCCATTTGGCAACAATTCCTGTAAAATTTTATACTCAGGAAATTTATCTGTCATCAATTCCTCTCCCCGGCTCCACACAAACAACTCGTCATTGCGTTTTATAATTTGTCCCCTTATGCCATCCCATTTCCATTCAGCCTGCCACTCATTTTCATTGCCCAATTCATTCACTTCATTTTCTAATGCGTAAGCAAGGTAAAAAGGATAAGGCTTGCTGTCATCTGCAGCACTGTGCTCCGTGCTCATCAGCTCATCAAAAGAAATTGTAGCAGGGTTCCAATCGCCCATAATCCTGTGTGCAATTATTGAGGGAGAAACAGCTGTTGTTTTAGCAATGGCATTTACCATCAACTTTTGAGAAACCCCAATTCTAAAACCTCCGGTCATTAACTTATTAAAAACAAATATTTCACTTCTGTTCATTTGCGTCCATGCCGCTGTAACAAACAACGCTTTCACATCGTCATCTTTCTTACCAATATTTCGAAGCAAATTCATGTAATGAGAAAGTGAATATTCTACTACATCTTTTGTATCGATATCACTTTCAGGAATTAATAAAGAGATTGTTTCTGCCAAATCGCCAACTGTATGATAGCATTCCTCAAACAGCCATGGGTCTATGTTTGCAGCTTTCATGCAACTTGCACGCAGTAATGCGCTGTTCACCGATCTTTTTGGCCTGCGGCCGGTAAACAATGCAATAACCCAAATTTTATCCTCACTGTTTGCTTCTGAAAAGTAAGCACGAATAGCCTCGAGCTTTGCATTTGTTTTTGCGGTGGTAGCCAGCTTCATTATAAGTTCTGCAAAACGCTTCATGTAGATTTAAGATGTTAGATTTTAGACACAAGACTTTACAAAATTCACAATTCAATATTCACAATATCACTATTCGCATTTTCATTTTCCGTTTGCTCTTCGTTCCCGTATTCCGTTTTTACTTCACCGGCTTCAATGCCCAATTGATTTAAATATCTGCTAAAGGTTGATTGAAAGCCATGTGTAGCATAAACTTTTTCTGCACCTGTAGCTTTTACTGCTGTTAGTAATCCTTCCCAATCGCAATGGTCACTTAAAGCAAAACCGGCATCAGCATTTTTTCTGCGAACATTCCCACGTACCTGCATCCATCCGCTGCAAATGCCCGTTGCATATGGGGGAAACCTTTTCATCCAGGGGCTGCCTTCCGCACTTGATGGCGCAATTACGATGCATTCTTTCAGTTCTTCTTTTGTCGTTTCAGTGGTAATTCTTTTTACATCAGGCAATACCCAACCTGCCGCCTGCAAAGTAGTATGCATATTGTAAACTGCCCCATGTGCATAAATTGGTAGTCCGGTTTCTGCCAATGGTTTTAAAATTCTTTGTGCTTTTCCTAAGCTGTATGCAATAAAGATGCTGTTTTTTCCATTCGATTTATTAGTATAAATCCAGTTTTTCATCTCTTCAAAAATTTCATCTTGCGGTTTCCACTTATAAATAGGTAATCCAAAAGTAGATTCTGTAATAAACGTACTGCATTTTACCGGTTCATATGCTGTGCTTATGCCATCATCTTCTGTTTTATAATCTCCCGTAAAAACCCAAACTTCACCTTTGTGTTCAACTCTAACCTGTGCACTGCCAATGATATGCCCTGCGGGGAAAAGTGAAATGCTTACTCCATTCATAAAAACGGGTTCATTCCATCCTACGGAATGGTATTCATTTTCTCCTAATCGCAATTGCAGTATAGGTTTAGTGTCATGGTGACAAAGGTATTTCTTGCTACCCCATCTTGCATGGTCGCTGTGTCCGTGACTAATAACAGCGAAATCAACGGGCTTCCATGGGTCAATATAAAAATTGCCTTGTGGGCAATAGAGGCCTTTATTTGAAAATTCTATAAGCGGCATATTAAAAATAGATTTTAGAATACATTATTTAAGCAAATTATACAATTTATTTAAGAGGATTATTTACCTTTTTTGTATAATTTAGCAATACACTATGAATAAAATTTTAATTATAACCTTCTCGTTTCTATTATATGCGACGTTAGGTTTTTCGCAAACAGATAAAGTCTGGTCTTTACACAGAGAAAACGATAATAAAATTATAATTGATAAAGCTGTTCTAAGACAGTCTTTTCCTAAAGAATTTAAATTATTTAAACTTGACATAAGTCCTTTAAGACGAGAATTGTTTTCTGTTATTGATAATAAATTCAACAAGCATACCACTGTAATCTCTCTCCCAAACTCAAATGGAAATATTGAACAATTTGAAATCGTTGAGGCTTCCAATTTTGAACCTGATCTTCAGTCAAAATTTACAGAAATAAGAGCATTTTCGGGTAAAGGAATCACTGACAAAAATGCAACTTTAAAATTGAGCATATCTCCTCATAGCATTCAATCTATGATTTTTAGAACAGAAAATGAAAACGAATTTATAGAAGCATATTCAAAAGACCATACTGTTTATGCAGTTTTTAAATCTCAAAGAAATAATGGAAAACTACCTTGGACATGTACAACAACTGATCGTAACTTAATGGATAATTTAAACATGCAGATTTTTTCTAATAACAAACCCTCAAGCTCTGCAGGCGAATTAAAAACTTTGCGCCTTGCACAATCTTGCAACGGAGAATATGCTAATTTTTTTGGTGCCACAAGCCCTGCACAGGTTGGCTTGGTGTTGGCTGCTTATAATGCTACATTAACACGGTGTAATGGTGTTTATGAAAAAGATCTTGCTGTGCACCTTAATTTAATTGCAAATACAACAGATGTAATTTTTTATGACCCTGTTACTGATCCGTATACAACTTTAAGTGAATGGAATTTGCAATTACAGCGGACTTTAACAGCAAAAATTGGGGAAGCCAATTATGATATTGGTCATATGTTTGGCGCATCTGGTGGTGGTGGAAATGCAGGTTGTGTTGGTTGCGTATGTGTTAGTCCTACCTTAGACAGTACTGGACAAGCTATCGATAATGGCAAAGGATCAGGTATTACTTCACCTGCGGATGGCATACCTCAAGGCGATAACTTTGACATTGATTATGTAGCTCATGAAGTTGGTCATCAACTTGGCGCAAATCATACATTTTCATTTTCAAATGAAGGTACAGGTGTTCAAAAAGAAATTGGATCAGGTATAACAATTATGGGATATGCAGGAATTACCAACCAAGATGTTGCTCCTCATTCTATCGATATATTTCATGAAGCATCTATACAACAAATACAAGCTAATTTAGCTATAAAGTCTTGTCCGAAAACTATAAATATTTCGGCAATAAATGCTACTCCGGTTGTAGCTGCGGTACCTAATTATACAATTCCTATAAGTACACCCTTTGCTTTAACAGGTTCAGCAACTGATGCTAACCCTGGAGATTTACTTACTTATTGCTGGGAACAAAATGATAATTCAACTACTACCGGTAATGCAAGTGTAGCAAATCCCACAAAATTAACAGGACCTAATTGGTTATCATTTAGCCCAACTGTTTCGCCTACAAGATATTTTCCTCGTTTAGCTTCAATTTTAGCAGGTTCTTTTACGACGGGTCCTTTACCCGGGGGTGATGCTATTGCAACGATAGAAGCCTTGAGTTCTGTTGCGAGAACATTAAATTTTCGTTTGACTGTTAGAGATAATGCGACTTATAGTTCTACAATACCTGTAAAAGTTGGTCAGACTTCCTTTACCGATATGATGATCACTGTTTCTAATAGTTCAGGACCCTTTCAGGTAACTTCGCCTAATACCAATGTTTCTTATGCTGGCGGTTCAACACAAACTATTACATGGAGTGTAAATAATACAACAATGCCACCTGTAAGTTGTTCAAATGTAAAAATCAGCTACTCGACTGATGGTGGATTATCTTTTCCAAAAGTCTTAGTAGCAAGCACAGCTAATGATGGGACAAAATCTGTAATAATTCCTGTGGGTCCTACAACCACAGGCAGAATTAAAGTAGAAGCTATAGGTAACATTTTTTTTGACATTTCAGATGCAAACTTTTCGGTTAACACGGGTGCAATAATTACTGCACAACCATTTTCTCAAACGACATGTGTTTCTAATGCGGCTACATTTTCGGTTACAGCTACAGGGATAGGTTTAACGTATCAATGGCAAAAAGCTTTAGTGGCTACTCCAACAGTTTATACAGATATTCCCGGTGCCACTAAGGCTTCTTACACAACTCCTACGACGGTGCCAGCAGATAATGGGAATTTGTATAGGGTAAATATTGTAAGTACTGATTCTCCATCAACTATTACAACCTCAAATGTTGTAATCCTTACAGTTATTAATCCTGTTGTAGTAACACAAAACCCATTATCTCAAAGTGGATGTACTTTAGATAATTATACTTTTTCCGTTACTGCTGTTGGGGGTAACTTAACCTATCAATGGCAAGTGAGTACAGATGGAGGAACCACATATGATAATGTTTCTCGGGGGGTACCTTCTTCTCTTGCAAGCAGCGGTACCATCTCTAATTACACTATTACTAATGCACCAATGTCTTTGAGTGGAAATTTTTATAGAGTTGTAGTTACGGGTCAACCCTGCGGATTTATCGTAACCCCCGGAGTTTCGCTTACCTTAAGTAAAAAACCTGTAGTAGATATAGCAGCAGCAGCTGTCTCTAATACAAATGCTGCAGTTAACTCAATGATTATTGCAACAGTCAATCCGGGTAATTTAAATATTCTTTATTCATGGAAACGCAATGGAACTATTATTCCAAATACTTTAACTGCTTCCTCTATAACGCTGGCAGTAGATGATGAAGCAACTTACCAGGTTACCATTATAGATATTTCAACGGGTTGTCAAAGTGTTTCAAATGTAATTAACACCCTAGCCTCTAAAAGTGATAATTTAATTGCAAATAGGGTATTTATATATCCCAATCCTGTGAGCACAACAATGCAGGTAAGGTATAATAATTCTACCAGTACAAACAGAGGAACGATGCTGAATATTTATGATGAAAAAGGTGTAAGGGTATTTTCAAAAGCTTACGCAATAACCGGCACTTTCGGAAGAATGGATGTTGACATGAGTGGAATGCAAAATGGTATTTACATGATTTATATTATGGATAACTCAGGTAATAAACTTGGTGGCGGAAAAGTTATAAAAATTAATTAATTACAATTTTTAAAACTGGCTGCCAGTTGGCAGCTTTTTTTTTGCTCAATTTATATGTTTGGTCTTAAAAATTAAATGCGGAAAAAATTGGTTTTAAATCGATGTTTAAACATTAATATAAAAAACTTTAATAGCTTTGAGATCAAAAAGTAAATCACAATAACAATGAGTTTAATACAAGATCTTAACTGGCGATACGCTACAAAAAATATGAATGGCGAAACTGTTTCTGATGAAAAGTTATCAGCTATTTTAAAAGGAACAAATTTAGCTGCAACCTCTTATGGGTTACAACCTTTTACTGTTTTAGTCGTAAGTAGTAAGGAAATTAAGGCAAAACTACAGGAAGCTGCTTATGGTCAAGTGCAAGTAGGAAGTAGTTCTGCAGTATTTGTTTTTGCTGTACCGTTAAAAATTACAACTGCCGATATAGAAGTTTTTATAAATCTTGTAGCTACAACCCGAAGCATGCCCGTTGAAGCATTAGATGGTTATAAAGGTATGATCTTAAGTACAATTGGTTCATTGCCTGCTGAACAGCAACAAGTATGGTCAGCAAAGCAAGCATACATTGCCTTGGGTACTGCACTTGCAGCTGCTGCTGAGCAAAAAGTTGATGCTTGCCCTATGGAAGGTTTTGATGCTGCACAGTTTGATGAAATACTTGGACTTACTGAAAAAGGTTTAAAATCTGTGGTTATCATGCCTGTAGGTTACAGATCAGCTGATGATGCTACTGCAAAATATATTAAGGTAAGAAAACTTGAAAGTGAATTGTTTCATTTTGTAAAATAAAATGAACGTTTTCAAAAAATGGCTGCTTATTAATTAAGCAGCCATTTTTTTTTAGTAATTAGCAGGTGTTTTAACGGAAATTAAGTGAGGTCTGAAAATAATCCATTTACAAATTGTTGTCCGTTAAAAACCAACAGATCCTCCATTTTTTCACCAACACCTATAAACTTTACGGGAATTTTAAATTGATCAGCAATTGCAATAACGACTCCACCTTTTGCAGTTCCATCGAGTTTCGTAATACTTAATGCCGTTACTTCTGTGGCCGCAGTAAATTGCCTTGCCTGTTCCAAAGCATTTTGTCCTGTACTTCCGTCTAAAACGAGCATCACTTCGTGTGGCGCATCAGGTATCACTTTCTGAATTACTTTTTTAATTTTACTCAGTTCGTCCATCAAATGTGCTTTGTTGTGTAACCTTCCTGCAGTATCTATTAAGATCACATCTGAATTTCTAGCAACACCACTTACAACTGTATCGTAGGCAACTGATGCGGGGTCGCTACCTTGTTCTCTCTTAACTATAGGAACGCCGGTTCGCTCACTCCAAATGGTTAACTGCTCAACAGCTGCAGCTCTAAAAGTATCTGCAGCACCTAACAATACTGATTTACCTGCCTTGGAAAAATTGTAAGCTAACTTGCCAATGGTTGTCGTTTTTCCTACACCATTAACCCCAACTACTAAAATAACATGTGGTTTGTGGCCTGTCGGTAATTCATAATTTTCGTAAGAACTATCTGCTGTGGCGGCTACCAGCAACATTTCAATTTCCTGTTTCAAAATACCGTTTAGTTCTGCTGTATTAATGTATTTATCTTTTGCTACTCTTTTTTCTATATTCTCAATAATTTTTACTGTTGTTTCTATCCCAACATCTGCACTTACTAGTGCATCTTCAAGAGCATCCAATACATCTTCATCTACATTGTTTTTGCCTGCAATTGCTTTTGTTATTTTACTAAAAAATCCTTCTCTGGTTTTTTGTAATCCGGTATCTACTGCTTCCTGTTCTTCTTTTTTCTTTCCAAATAATTTATCAAATAGACCCATGTTTAATTTTTAAATGCTTAATTATTTTTAAGCAAAAGTAACCCCATTCGTTTAAAAATCTTGTCTGTAAAACGACAAACCTATTTATGCAAATAAGCTGATACCAATTTTA
>JANLVW010000561.1:0-8014 GCA_031364205.1 Ferruginibacter sp. | reverse complement strand
CATCCACTTACAGAAAAAATAGTAGTAGATTTTGATGTGAAATAAGCCCAGCCCTATTCCTTTTACGGAAAAGAAGGATAACTAGTACATTGATTGGGATGTAGTTGCGTAGATTTAGTTAAAGAAGAAGTAGGTAGAGGAGTCTAAAGATTCTTGAAAGGGTTCAATCTTTTATAACCATGGGAGTATTAGATAATAAAAGTTGAAAAATGATTTTCTTCCAAAGAGCGAAGGATAGAAACGGAAATCTTTTTTGTTCCTCCGGAAACAAAAAGGTTGTGGAGCATAGCCCGTAGATATGTTCGCAAAAGTTATTGACTTCACAGCATCAAAACCCGTACACTCAACTTAAAAAATTACCTTTTCCGTTACTAAAGAAATGATAAAACCACTAACAGACGTTAGTTTTTTAATATATTTGTAGAATAACGTAATTATATGCAACTCCACGATTTAGAAAAAGCTTTCCAGGATAAAATAGACAACGAAATAAAAATAGAGCCAAAAGACTGGATGCCTGATGCTTACAGAAAAACAAATGTGCGCCAGATTAGCCAGCATGCACACAGCGAAATTATAGGTATGTTGCCTGAAGGAAACTGGATAAGCCGTGCACCATCGTTGAAAAGAAAAGCAATCTTAATTGCAAAAGTGCAGGATGAAGCGGGGCATGGCTTGTATTTGTATTCAGCGGCAGAAACGCTGGGTACAGGAAGAGATGAAATGATTGATGACCTGCACAGCGGCAAAGCAAAATACTCTTCTATTTTTAATTACCCAACACTTACATGGGCTGATATGGGTGCTGTAGGCTGGCTGGTAGATGGTGCGGCTATATTAAACCAGGTAATGCTTTGCAGAACTTCTTACGGGCCGTATGCACGTGCAAATGTGCGTATTTGTAAAGAAGAAAGTTTTCACCAGCGCCAGGGTTTTGAATCGTTGATGGTGCTAAGTAACGGCACAGCAGAACAAAAAGCCATGTGCCAGGATGCGATTGACCGCTGGTGGTGGCCATCGCTTATGATGTTTGGGCCAAAGGACAGCGAGAGTACTAACAACGACCAAAGCATGAAGTGGAAAATAAAAAGAAAAACAAATGACGAATTGCGTCAGCAATTTGTAGATATGGCCGTACAGCAGGTAAAAGTATTGGGAATGACTTTACCGGATGCTGATTTAAAATGGAATGGAGACCGGGGACATTATGATTTTGGCGAAATAAACTGGGACGAATTTTGGAATGTGGTAAAAGGAAACGGGCAGTGTAATAAACAACGCCTGGAGGCAAGAAAAAATGCACATGCTGAAGGCGAATGGGTTAGAGAAGCCGCCACAGCTTATGCTAATAAAAAAGCTGCGAAACATTTAAGAAAGGTTGCATAAAGTAGTTTAAACTTTTATTATTTTTCATTTTGTAATTTCATAGAAAATTAAAATTTTCATCTTGATTTTGTAGTAAGGTATTCTAAAATGTAACTCAACCAATATTTTAAATGGAAATTACAGCAAAAGTTATAAGAAGTAAAATTTTTGAAATTAGAGGTCAAAATGTAATGCCCGACGCAGATCTTGCAGAATTGTATGAGGTGGAGACCAAAGTTTTCAACCAATCAGTAAAAAGAAATCTTCAAAGATTTCCCATTGACTTTATGTTTACGCTTACCCAGAAAAAGTTTCAGAGTTTGAGGTCACAGATTGTGACCTCAAACCGTGGCGGTACAAGATATCTTCCTAGCGCATTTATTGAACAAGGAGTTGCAATGTTATCCAGCATTTTAAACAGTGAGAAAGCAATTGATGTTAATATCGCAATCATTCGCACATTTGTTTTGGTAAAACAATCAGTTTAGATTATAAAAATTTGAGTGAGAACCTAAAAAAGCTGGAAAGAAAATCAAAGAAAAATTTTAAAGAAATATTTACTGCATTAAATTATCTCATCACAACAAAACAAGAAGAGAAAACTTTAAAGGACAGAAAACGAATTGGTTTTAAAACTGATTAAAAAAAGTTTATGAAAATAAATATTCAAAAATACTTTTACGGAGATTTTGGGGTAGAAGACAGTGCCGGTATTAATGATTTAAAAAGTACAACTACTAAGGAAACTTCCTGGCCATTGTGGGAAATTTTTATTAGAAGCAAGCAAGGGCTTGATCACAAACATGCCGGCAGTTTACATGCAGCAGATGCAGCTATGGCTATAGAAAATGCACGAGATGTATATACCCGCAGACAGGAAGGAGTAAGTTTATGGGTAGTTGAAAGCAAACACATTCATGCAAGCAATCCTGATGATGCAGCGTCTATGTACGAACCCGCCAATGATAAGGTTTACAGACATCCAACTTTTTACGACATACCTGATGAGGTCGGACATATGTAGATTCGGCTTCGTCAAAACAGGAATTAGGGATTTGGAATTTGGCCTGAAACTTTGTAGTGCATTGTGCATAGCTAAATCTAATTACTAAAATGAAAGTTTGTTTAACCCAATTTTTGTACAATGAATAATTACAAAGGCTTTACTGAATTGGAATGTTATAAACATGGCAGAGAACTAAGAAAATCAATTTCCATACTGCTGAACAAATTTCCTAAAGAAGAAAAGTATGAGTTAGCATCCCAAATAAGAAGATCATCTAGATCTATAACTGCAAATATTGCAGAAGGATATGGCAGATATACTTATTCTGATACAAGGCACTTCTTTATTATTTCAAGAGGTTCTGTAACCGAAACAATGGAACATTTAACTACAGCTTATGATGAGAATTATATACCAGAAGATATTTTGAAATCTGAATTGGACAAATGTGAGACAGTTTTTAAACTTATAAATGGATTCATTGCATACTTAGATAAATCGAAAAAAGTGCAAAAGGCTGCTACCCTAATTCCAAATCCCTAATTCCAAATCCCTAATCCCAAACATGAATCAACTAATACATTATATCCTCCAGCTTGCTGACAGTAACTTAATACTTACACAGCGCAATGCAGCGTGGTGCGGCCATGGGCCAATATTGGAGCAGGATATTGCCATCACAAATATTACGCTTGACTTAATTGGGCAAAGCAGAAATTTTTATCAGTATGCTGCAAAGCTTATAAATGAATCAACGGAAAATAAGGTCACAGAGGATTCACTCGCATACCTGCGTACAGAAAGAGAATTTAAAAATTTATTGCTTACAGAACAGGAAAACGGTGACTGGGCACAAACGATTGTAAGACAGTTTTTTTACAGCGTTTATCAATATTTTTTGTATGAAAAAATGCAACACAGCAAGGATGAACAGCTTGCCGGTATTGCTACCAAATCTTTAAAAGAAGTTACTTATCATGTAACATGGTGCAGCGAATGGGTAATTCGTTTGGGCGATGGCACTGAAGAAAGTAAGGAGAGAATAGAAAAAGCCATCACAACATTGTGGCCTTACACCGGCGAAATGTTTTTGCCTGTAGATTACGAAACTACAATGGTATCAAAAGGCATTGCGCCTGATATTACTCTTTTAAAAAATGACTGGCTTAAAAAAATAACAAGTGTTTTTGAAGAGGCTACAATCTCACTTCCTGAAAATGGTTTTATGCAAACCGGCGGTAAGAATGGGGTGCACACTGAAAAGTTGGGCTATATTTTATCTGATCTGCAGTATTTACAAAGAACGTATCCCAACGCCGCATGGTAGTAGAAAACGAAATAACAATAGATGCATTATGGAAGTTGCTGGAGCAGGTGCCTGACCCTGAAATCCCGGTACTTTCTATTTTAGATTTAGGAATTGTAAGAGAGGTAAAATTACGAGATGGACAGGTTGAAATTATTACTACACCAACTTACAGCGGTTGCCCCGCAATGGATGCAATTAGTATGGATATCAGGCTAAAGTTGATTGAACATGGTTATAAAAATATAAAAATCTCTTCGGTTCTTTCACCCGCATGGACTACAGATTGGATGACTGAAGAAGGAAAAATAAAATTGAACAAATACGGGATAGCCCCACCAAAAATGTCTGGAGATTTATCAGACTCAACTCCTGTTTGTCCGCAATGCAATTCAGCCGATACAAAACTTTTAAGCCAGTTTGGCTCTACAGCCTGCAAAGCACTTTACCAGTGCAACGATTGCAAAGAACCCTTCGACTATTTTAAATGTCATTAAAAGGGTGCATTTATAA
The DNA here is from genome assembly GCA_031364205.1 of Ferruginibacter sp. Taxonomy (GTDB): domain Bacteria; phylum Bacteroidota; class Bacteroidia; order Chitinophagales; family Chitinophagaceae; genus Ferruginibacter. The sequence goes on along the minus strand of JANLVW010000561.1, from coordinate 3,824 downwards.
ATTTTAGATTTATAGATTTGCATAAACTAACTGCACCCATTATGCAATCAATTCTATTTGAAATAAAAGATAATGTTGGCGTAATTACCTTAAACAGACCAGATAAATTTAATTCGTTTAACCGGGAAATGGCTTTGTTGCTTCAACAGGTTTTAGATGATTGCGAAAACAACGATCACGTCCGCTGTGTCTTAATTACAGGTGCAGGCAAAGCATTTTGCGCCGGGCAGGATATTGCAGAACTTTCAGGAGAAAATGCTTTAAGTATTGAGGTAATCCTTGTTGAACATTTTAACCCTATCGTAAATAAAATAAGAAAACTTAATAAGCCTGTTGTAGCTGCTGTAAATGGCGTGGCAGCAGGTGCCGGTGCAAATATTGCATTGTGTGCGGATGTTGTTTTAGCAACAGAATCCGCATGTTTTATTCAGGCTTTTTCTAAAATTGGTTTAATACCCGACAGTGGCGGAACTTATTTTTTACCACGGTTAATTGGTTTTCAAAAAGCATCTGCATTAATGATGACAGGCGATAAAGTATCAGCCACAGAAGCAGAAAAAATGGGTATGATCTACAAAGTTTTTGCAGATGAAATATTTGAAAAAGAAGCCTTTTCCCTTGCACTAAAACTTGCCCAAATGCCAACAAAAGGCTTGGCTTATACAAAATCTGCTCTTAATATATCTTTGCAAAATACTTTTAGCGAACAGCTCGTGCAGGAAGACAGGCTGCAAAGAAAAGCCGCCGCCACAGAAGATTACAAAGAAGGTATTAATGCTTTTATAGAAAAACGCAAAGCTGTTTTTACAGGTAAGTAAAAGTGAGATTCATAAAATAATAAAATGGATTTAGAAAATAATATTATTGCTGCTAAGGTTGTTGCAAACATGCTTGAAAAAGATTTGTTCAGCCAATGGCTCGGTATTTCCATCATAGAAATTAAAGCAGGTTACAGTAAAATAAAAATGACTGTGCGACCGGAAATGATCAACGGTTTTGGCATTGTGCATGGCGGTATTGCATTCTCTTTGGCTGACAGTGCATTTGCTTTTGCATGCAATAACCGCAATGTTTTATCTGTTGCATTAGATACAAGTATTAATTTTTTAAAACCTGTTTATATTGATGATGTATTGATTGCTGAAGGCACAGAATTGCACAACGGGCGCTCAACAGGCTTGTATCACATCAACATAACAAACCAAAAATATGAAACCGTTGCATTTTTTAAAGGCACCTGTTTTAGAACTACAAAATCGCTGATATGATTTACGCTTTCAATAATTTTATACCAGTCGTTCATCCCTCCTCTTTTATACATCCACAAGCTTGTATAACGGGCAATATAATTATTGGAAAGGATTGTTACATCGGCCCTGGTGCCGCCATTCGGGGCGATTGGGGGCAAATAATTATTGAAGATGGTTGCAATGTGCAGGAAAATTGTACGGTCCATATGTTCCCGGGTGTAACTGTTTTTTTAAAACAAGGCGCACATATTGGCCACGGCGCAATTATACATGGGGCTACAATAGGCAAAAATTCATTGGTTGGTATGAATGCCGTAATTATGGATAATGCAAACATTGGAGACGAATGTATTGTTGGTGCATTGAGTTTTGTAAAAGCAAATGAAGTTTTTGAAAACAGAAGTGTAATTGTTGGCAACCCTGCTAAAAAGATAAAAGAGGTGAGTGATGAAATGCTTGCATGGAAAACAGAAGGGACCTCGCTTTACCGACAATTACCGAAAGATTTGCACGCAAGTTTAATGCCGTGTGAACCCTTAACAGAAATACCCACAGACAGGAAAATTCAAAATACTTGTTATAAAACCTGGAACGAAACAAAAAAGTAAAATCTATTTACGGGTATCTTCCCACAATAATTTTCCTTCAGCTTTTGCAATTTCAAAATCTTTAATTTTTCCATCTCCCTTTCCTGTAATGCCACCATCTGGGTGACCCATTAATCTGCAACTGTCATTGTACAAATCACTAAAATTATCACAACATAAAGCAGGTACGTAAAATACTTTTTTACCCAAATAGATATAGCTGTAAATTTTTCTTGGGGGGGTTGTAACCACTTCACTTTTCATTTTTTCAATCAACACTTTTACGCAAACCGGCAAGGAATCAACAACCACTTTACTGCCATCAGGCATTATATCTACAGCACTGCTTTTTTTAGATGCATTGCAACCAAAAGCAACCAACGACAAACTTAATATTAATAATTTCATAGTTTATTTTTAGGTGGGCTGTAAACATTTTAAAATAATTAAACTTTTGCTCGGGCTATGCGTTACAATCTTTTTATTTGCCGAAGCAATATAAAAAGTATTTCCACTTCTATCCCGCAGCCCTTCAGCTTTTTGTCATTAATCAACAATTATACCTCAAAGTTTTCATCCGTGAACATTCGTATAATTTGTGGCAATTAAAAAAGGCTATATAACCTCGTAATGCAATGCAGTTTGCTTTTTGTATTTTTGCTGCTAACACAATACTCACGTTTTGGAAAGATCGAATTTTGTAGACCAGATAAATATTTTTTGCCACAGCGGTCATGGTGGTGCAGGCAGTAAACACTTTCTTCGGAATAAACTTACTGCAGAAGGAGGCCCTGATGGTGGTGATGGTGGTCGTGGTGCGCATATAATTTTAAAAGGAAATACACAATTATGGACCTTATTACACTTGCGTTATTTTAAGAACGTACTTGCAGATGATGGTGGAAATGGTGAAGGTGGACAAAGAAGTGGCAAAGCCGGCAAGGATATTACTATTGAAGTACCGCTTGGAACAATCGCAAGAGACCCGGAAACTGGAGAAAAAGTTGCTGAAATTTTATTGGATGGCGAAGAGGTAATTTTAATGAAAGGAGGACGTGGCGGGTTGGGTAACAGTAATTTTAAAACATCTACAAACCAGGCACCGGAGTATGCACAACCCGGCGAAGATGGTGCTGAAGGTATAAGAACATTGGAGTTGAAAGTTTTGGCAGATGTTGGTTTGGTGGGCTTTCCTAATGCAGGTAAATCAACCTTGCTTTCTGTAGTTACTGCCGCTAAACCAAAAATTGCCGATTATGCTTTTACTACATTGGTACCGCAACTTGGTATGGTAGAATACAGAGATGGAAAAAGTTTTTGTATTGCCGATTTACCTGGTATTATTGAAGGGGCAGCAGAAGGTAAAGGACTTGGTCACCGTTTTCTGCGCCACATTGAAAGAAACTCTATTTTACTTTTTGTAATACCTGCAGACAGTGCCGACCATAAAAAAGAATTTGAAATTTTAAGAAAGGAGTTGGAGCAATATAATCCTGAAATGCTGCAAAAAGATTTTGTAATTGCCCTTAGCAAAAGCGATATGCTTGATGCTGAATTAAGAGAAGCCATTGCGAAAGAATTGCCGCCAAATATTCCGCACGTTTTCATTTCTTCGGTTACCCAGGAAGGGTTGGTAGAGTTAAAAGACCTGCTTTGGAAAACGCTTAACACAAAGACAGCTTAAGCTAATGTTGATGGATGACTTTTGCATTTTTACGTGTAAAAAATTTACGGCCTTGAAGCTTCATAAAAATTGTGAAAGCCTTTTAGTTTGATGCTAAAGCTGCCATATAAAGATGCAGTACAAGGGAGTGACACAACCGGAGCCCCATTAAATAACTGCTGTTGGCAAACAAGAATTTAAAATTCAGACAACTGATTTTAGAGCTTACAAATTTTTTCATTCACTATACAGGTAATGAGATTATACAATGAAATATATGGCTGGTATACAAATATGTAAACCGTTATGGGAATTTTTTGAAAA
>JANLVW010000314.1:0-1784 GCA_031364205.1 Ferruginibacter sp. | reverse complement strand
CTGTCACCTTTTCCATTCAGTTTTGGTTTTAAAATATCAAATTCTTTTTCCCAAAATCTAATCAGTGAAATATTTACTTTAAACATTTCAGCCACTTTTCCAATACTGTAATACTTTTTTTGAAATAAAATTTCATCCTCCGGCACATCAATCAAATCAGCCGTAATATACACTTCGGTTATTTTGCGTCTTCCTCTTTTTGGTTGCTTTGGTAACTCAGTTTCTGCTGTTATTTCAGCATCATAAACAAGGGTTGTTTCTATGTTTTCTTCTTTTAATAAACACAATTCATCTTCTTCCTGAACAGGTAATAATTTTACCTCATCTTTTTGTGGAGACGGTTCATCAAAATCAAATAAGGATGTTTGTTTGTGAGACATAACGTAATTTAATCAAAACTCTTTGCACTGCCGGTTGAGGCAATTTTTAATAACCTATCAAATTCTTCCGCATTTAAATCATTGTAAAAAAAGTAAACCGGGTCTACAGGGTTGCCGTTTACATGCACTTCGTAATGGCAATGCGGGCCCGTACTCGCTCCCGTGTTTCCAACCCAACCAATAATTTCACCACGTTTTACTCGTTGCCCTTGCCGGGCTTTTATTTTCACCATGTGCATGTATTCAGTTTCGTAACCGTACCCATGGTTGATAATTACATGGTTACCCGTACCAGTTCCCATACCAGCTGTGGTAATTTGCCCATCGCCTGTTGCATAAATAGGTGTGCCTTGTGGTGCCGTGAAATCAAGGCCATTATGCATTTTAGCAATTCCATAAATGGGGTGTATTCGCATTCCAAAGCCACTGGCTATTCGGGTAAGCTGCTTGTTACTTATGGGTTGTATAGCAGGAATACTAGCTAATTTTGCACCCTGGTTCTTAATTAAATTTTCTATTCCATTATAACTTGTGGTTTGATATGTTATTCTTGCATCTAGGTTGTTTAACTGTGCAGCAATGTTGTTGCCAAAAACATCTTCACCAATTACAGCAACTTTTACAAGTTCTTTTTGCTTTTCAACCAGCTTTGCACGGGCACTGTCAGGCAAAGGATTTTGCTCAAATATAGATCTGTAAACTTCATTATCTCTTTTTTCGAGCGTAGATAACTGATCTTGCAAACTTTGTACTTTAGAATTTAAAAGCCGGTAATTATCCTTTAGGTTTTCGAATTTGCGGTTGGCTTCCAGCTCGGTAGGCTTTGGTATAAAACGATTGTATAAATAAATTACTATAGCAGAACTAACAATAAGTGCAGAAATTAATCCAAAAAAACGAAGCAGTTTCACCCTTAATGGTGTTACTAATTTTTCGTAGCGAAGCGTATGCGTATTGTAAAAATATTTTACTTTTTTCATTCAGAATATCTAATAAAAAAATCAGGCTTAACCCAAAACTGCAACTTATATGCAGCTATTTTCCGTTCTCTAAAACTTTTCACATCTTCTACCCCATTCAACCTAATCAACTATTTTTGCCAGATTACAAATATAACCCCATAATTAATAAAAAGTAACTCATACAAAATCAGCATCATGACGGCTTCAGAGATAAGGCAACAGTTTTTAGATTTTTTTAAAAGTAAGCAACATTCTATTGTACCATCAGCACCAATAGTGGTAAAAAATGACCCAACATTGTTGTTTACAAATGCCGGTATGAACCAGTTTAAAGATTATTTTCTGGGCAATCAAACGCCCCCAAATAGTCGTATTGCAGATACACAAAAATGTTTAAGGGTCAGTGGGAAGCACAACGATTTAGAAGAAGTAGGAGTAGATA
>JANLVW010000290.1:0-1013 GCA_031364205.1 Ferruginibacter sp. | reverse complement strand
CTTGGGAGACAGAAGGGGTTGAATTTGCCGGGGTAACACCTGGTGGATTGGTAACATCAGTAACTTTTTTTGCAGGATTGCTGTGTATCGAATATGGGACCACGCCGAAAGCGTTTATGCATTTTTGCAACAATTGATTTTTAGAAAAAATTTTTTGTGTGCGTGAGCGTTCCTCTTCCTCTCGTTTATTGTTTATATGTTTATGTTTTATTAATAGTCCCAAATATGGGACCGTATCGGTCTTCATTTTGGGACACATAGCGGTCAAATTTGATACCGGTACAGTATCAAAATTGATACCGGGGGAGGCGTTTACCTGTACCGTTTTTGGTACGGTATGTGTCCCACTTTTGATACCGAACAAATCCAATTGCTGCAAATCGTTGCCTGCATTTTCAGTATCTAATTTTACGATATGGATACTGCTTTTTTGAAACTTACTCAAGGATGCACGGTAATAAATGTAACCGTAATCATGCAGCTCTTTTAGACACTTGTGGTAAGTATTTTTAGAACCAATACCACAGATGCCCATGACCTCCTCACGGGAAATGTGCAAAGGATTTTGGAAGCGGTTAATATTCCAATACTGAAAAAGAGCCAGGTACAAACTGATGTGGTTTGCATTGAGCCGGGTATCACGTTTGGTATGGCGGAAAAAGAATGCGCTGAGATGCCGGATATAATTCATGGCTGGTGATTGTGGTGAGAAAACAGGAATTATTATCTTTTGTTTGCTTTAAGGACATTATCAATATCCTCCTGAGCATAATAAATAATACTACCAATGCGGGTACAGGAGAGGGTGCCGTTAATGCGCAGATTCTGCAGGGTACCGGGAGAAATTTTAAGCAACTGGCGAACCTCTTTAGATTTGAGCCATTTGCTTGCAGGCTTAGTTTGCTGCCCTGAATTAAAAAGCAGGCTGATGTCGTACAATAACTCCGTTTTAAAAGAATGTAAATCTTCGAGGGTAATGATGGTTGCTGCCATGCTATTTTAATTTAAGTTTA
>JANLVW010000229.1:0-1651 GCA_031364205.1 Ferruginibacter sp. | reverse complement strand
ATCTATTCTGTTTTGTTTTTTTGAGTATACATATCCAACCGTAGCCCGCAAAATAGATTTATATACCTAAGTTAAACCTGGTTCAACAGCATTTTGAAGTACATTATAATTTCTGTTTTCAAATTTAATTGCCTGTGTGGCCAAGTTGTTTTTGACTTGTTTTACAAGTAAGGTAGCTACTAAATTTTTCTTTAAGCTTGCTCTAAGTTTACTGTTTAAAGTACTTATTCCCCTGCTTTCTACGCCATATGAAAGCAATGCTTTTGTGGATGCTCTGCTGTGTGTAAATTCCAATCCAAATTTTGCACTTGTCCTGTTGTAAAAATAGGTATTGGATAAAAAAGAATTTAGGGTAAGTAAATTATTATCACTTTCACGTTTACCAAATGGATTAAATAAAAAATTATTATTTGAAATATTTTTCTTTGCAATTTGCAAAGCTGAACTTGTTGTACTTCTCATCAAAATCTTTTTCAACCCAAAATTTTTTGTTGAATTCATAATTGTTTTTGGGTCAAGATCTAAACTGTAATTAAACTGTAAATAGTTTGCCTTTACATATTGGTTACCTGGAGTATAAATTCTTATATACTTTTTTTGATCTTGAAAAATTGCTTCTTCAAATTCGTTTAATTCAGGAATACCGTTGTTATTGTAATCAATCCATGTATAAAAACCCTGCCCTGCCGGAACCTCTATATAAGTATATTCTCGTTTCTGCTCCTGCCCTGAGCCTATTTCATATAAAACATTACCATTTACAAAACCTTTAAATTCATTAATAAAATATTCTGTTCGTCCTAAAATACTTTTATCTTCTTTTTGTCTACTTACGGTATTGTCTAAAATTTTAAGTTCTCTATAAGTTCCAGTAAATTTTAATTTATGATGCTCATTTGCAAAAAGCTCAGTAAAAACACTGTAATTATTACTTTTATCTGCGGCTAGTAAAGTTTTACGTTTGGGCAGGTAATCCGCTCTAATATTAAAAGCAATACCCCATTTATTTAATTTCGTTTGATTGGTTCTGACATAAAACTCATATACATTGAAAGCAAAACTTGTGAAATTAAGGGTATCTGATTTTTTATCTGAAAGCTTATTATGTTCACCCAAATATTTTATACCGGCCTCAAACGATTTTAATTTTTTGAACGTTTTGTTGATATCAATTGTAGGTCTCAAAAAATTGCCTTTTTGCAAAACAGCATCAAAATTTGTAAAACTTATATTTGAATTTATTTTAAATCCTTTTCCATTTATTTGCTCTACAAACCTTTGTCTGAGACCATTGTAACCATCGCTGCGGTTGTAATTAGTAATTTCATAGGTTGCAAAATCTTCATTTTTTACAGAAACTTTGGTAGATAAATTGATGAGCTGTTCATTTGCTGGAAGAAGGCTGAAAGGTAAACTCCAATCTCTTAAAAATTCAACGTTCCTTAATCGTTCTACAGGTTTAAAACGACTTTGCACATACTCATAACCTACGTTTGTTTTTAATGTAAAATCTTTTTTTTTAATACTTTTATTTTCCTGTTGTTATTTTCTAATTGCAGCCTAAATGCAAAACCGTTATTATCTTTTTTATCTTTAGAAGAATAAAGATTTAAGTCATAATTGCTCATAGCAACTTCGGTTTTTAACTTAG
>JANLVW010000227.1:0-7131 GCA_031364205.1 Ferruginibacter sp. | reverse complement strand
CTGTAGGAGTAAATATTTTTATTTTTTTTTATTATTCTTACTTCATTTCTGTACCAATGGGCTTCCACACCAACATAGTTATACGAACCAAAAAAATGACGGTATTTCAATAAAAGGCCATCAACATTTTTATCATCTTTAAATTTATGCATGGCTTTTTTTATTTCTTCATACCCATCTTCATGTAAAACTTCATCGCCCTGTATATATATACACCAATCAGCATCTGCAGGTATTTGTTTATATGCTTTATCGGTTTCTGAAGCCAGCACTTTTCCGTTTGCACTCAATGTAAAGTCCCATTCAGTGTCTATAATCTTTACTTTGTTATCAATGTTTGCTACAAGTTCTCTTGTGCCATCTGTAGATGCCCCAACCGCCACAATAACTTCATCACATAATGGTAAAATAGATTGTATTGCTTCCACTATTGGGTACTGCATTTTTACTGCATCTTTTATAAAGGAAAAACCTACTACTTTCATCAATAAAAATTTAAGTTATTTCAAAAATAACATAACTATTTGATGTATTTAATCAAACTCATCATTGATGTTTATTACCTACCTTGCTGTAAAATAAAAACCAACGCATTATGGATTTACTAAGAGATTATTGGTGGCTCATTCCAATTTTAGCCATTATTTCCAGTGGGCTGTTTACCATTAACCAGGGCACTATTGGGGTAATAACCCGGCTGGGTAAATATGCAGGAATAAAGCGTGCCGGGCTTAACTGGAAAATTCCCTTTATTGATCAAATTTTTAAGAGAGTAAGTATTCAAAACCGTTCTGTGGAACTCGAATTTCAGGCAGTAACCATTGATCAGGCAAATGTTTATTTTAAATCGATGCTGTTGTATTCTGTGCAAAATGAACAGGAAGATACCATCCAGAAAGTAGCATTTAAATTTATAAGCGATAAAGATTTAATGCAGGCTTTAATAAGAACGGTGGAAGGAAGTATCCGTGCTTTTGTGTCTACAAAAAAGCAGGCTGAAGTTTTAAATGTAAGAAGAGATATTGTTGAAAATGTAAAAGAGCAGGTTGATGTTGCATTGGAAAGTTGGGGTTATCATTTGCAGGATCTGCAGATAAATGACATCACTTTTGACGAAGCTATTATAATGAGCATGAGCAAAGTGGTGGCCAGTAATAATTTAAAAGCAGCAGCAGAAAATGAAGGGCAGGCACTATTAATTACAAAAACAAAAGCAGCAGAAGCAGAAGGTAATGCTATTAAAATTGCTGCTGAAGCTGAAAGACAGGCTGCACAATTGCGTGGACAGGGCGTAGCGCTGTTCCGCGAAGAAGTAGCAAAGGGAATGAGCCAGGCAGCAACAGAAATGAAACAGGCTAACCTTGATACAAATGTGATTTTATTCAGCATGTGGGTAGAAGCTATCAAAAATTTTGCTGAATATGGAAAAGGAAATGTAATTTTTCTTGATGGAAGCAGCGATGGAATGGAAAAAACAATGAGACAGATAATGGCCATGCAACAATTGCAGGATAATAAATAGTTTTTATAACCGCTAATAATGTGCTCCGTTTTTTAAACGGGGCATTTTTATTTTTTGCAGATTAACAATTTCTTTTGCTCATTTCTATTTTAATTTCATTTAATTGCAAAAGGATTAGTTAATCTACTAAGATAACATCTAAATAACTCTTCAAAATATGTTTGATATTTTTTTACAGGTAGACAGTACAGCGGCAGTGGCTGCTTCTGCCGCAAAATCAGAATCTGTTATTGGTATGTTGAGCAAAGGCGGACCGATAATGATTCCACTTGGAATTTTATTTGCACTTGCGGTATATGTTTTTATTGAAAGATTATTGGTGATAAAAAAAGCCAATGTAGCTGATGAAAATTTTATGAGTATTATAAGAGACCAGATTACAGGTGGCAATGTTTCGGCGGCGAGAAGTCTTGCAAAAAATAAAGATAATCCGGTAAGCAGAATGATTGATAAAGGGATACAGCGGATAGGAAAGCCTATTGATGCCATTGAAAAAAGTATGGAAAATGTTGGCAAACTTGAGTTATATAAAATGGAAAAAAATATTACCATACTGTCTGTAATTGCACGTATAGCACCCTTATTTGGTTTTGTTGGAACAATCGTGGGGCTTGTTATTTTATTAAAAGAATTTGCTACCATCAGTAATCCTTCCATCAGCCAGATTGCAGATGCGATGTATATAAAACTGATCACATCTGCCAGCGGTTTAATTATTGGTATGCTTGCATATTTAGGTTACAGTTATTTAGATACACAGGTAAACAGAATGGCAAATAAAATGGAAAATGCCAGCAGTGAGTTTATAGATATTTTGCAGGAACCAACGAGGTAGAGGTAAGACATTAGACACAAGACAAAATATTAAAGACACAAGACAGTACATAATTCGTAATCCGTAATCAAGTCCATGGGTTTAAGAAGAAATAAATTAAGAAATGAACATTCAGAGGTGGATACAGGTCCATTGAATGATATTTTGTTTATTTTATTGATGTTTTTTTTGATGATATCTACATTGGCCAACCCTAATGTTATAAAGATGAGCGTGCCCAAAGCAAAGAGTGATACCAAACAAAAACAAAGTGTAGTTGTAAGTGTTGATAAAAATAAAAACATGTTTGTGGGTTCAAAGAAAATTAACATCGATTCGTTGGAATCTGTTCTTAGAAAATATATTAATGAGGGTGATAGTATAAAGCCTGCTGTGGTAATAAATGCAGATTCTGTAGCTCAATGGGGAGAAATTGTAAAGGTTATGCGTATTGCAAGAAAGTTGGGCGCAACAACATCTGCAACTGTTACTGGCAGCGATAAATAATCAAAATTCTATCTTTTCCCTGCATATCTTTTTTAATTTCCACAACGTATTTGTCTGCCAAAAATAATGCAGCAGTTTCATTAGCAAAATCCTCATGGGTTTCCAGTAAAATTTTCCCGTTTTTTTGTAAATGATTTTCTGATAAAATTAATATTTTTTTGTAGAAAAGCAAGGGGTCATTGTCAGGCACAAACAAGGCAAGATGAGGCTCGTAGTGTGTTACATTTTTATTTAATAGATTTTTCTCATTTTCAGGAATGTATGGTGGGTTACTGATGATTAAATCGAAATGAGCTAAGTCTTTATAATTTTTTTCTTCTAAAAAATCTATCTTCAAAAAATTAATTTCAACGTTATTATCTGCCGCATTTTTTTTTGCTACAATTAGTGCAGCTTCACTTACATCAACAGACGTAACAATTGAACTGGGTATATTTTTTTTTATGCTGATGGGGATGCAGCCACTTCCGCTTCCGATATCCAACACTTTTTTTTCTGCATTTTCTTTTAAAAAATTAATGGCTTCCAAAACAAGCTCTTCTGTTTCGGGCCTTGGTATTAAAACAGCATTATTCACCTCAAAACTTAAATTGTAAAACCACGCCTGCCCTGTAATATATTGCACAGGCACATGCTGTTTTAATTTTGCTAAAGCATTTTGTAATAAAATTTGAATGTCATCATTAATTTCATTTTTTGCATTAACGATCATGTCTGATTGGGAAGTTTTTGCAAAATGCTCGAACATTATTTTTGTTATTGCGGCAGCTTCCCCAGTTTGATATAAATCTTTTAGTTCAGTTAGATATTCTTTGTATAGGTCTTTAATAGTCATCAAAGCAAACATACTTTATTTTTTCATGCTTATTTTTGATGGGTGATAAATCATGAAATATACATGCGACGATGTATTGAACTTGCAGCATTGGGTGAGGGTAATGTAGCTCCTAATCCAATGGTAGGTGCAGTAATTGTATATAATGATAATATTATTGGCGAAGGCTTTCATGAAAAATTCGGAGAAGCTCATGCAGAAGTAAATTGTATAAACAGTGTACAAGAATATGACAGAAAGTTTATAAAAGAATGTACTCTTTATGTATCATTAGAGCCATGTAACCACTTTGGAAAAACGCCACCTTGTGTAGATTTAATTATCAAACACCAAATTAAACATGTTGTAATTGGTTGTAATGATAGTTTTGAAAAAGTAAATGGTGCAGGTGTAAGCAGATTAACTGCGGCGGGTGTAAAAGTTGATATTGGTATTTTAGTGCAAGATTGTAGAAATTTAAACAAAAGATTTTTTACTTTTCATGATAAGAAACGCCCATATATAATTTTGAAATGGGCGCAAAGTAATGATGGTTTTATTGCTAGGGAAGATTCAACAAAAACCAAAATAAGCAATACTTACACAGATCAGTTGGTTCATAAATGGCGTTCTCAGGAAGCAGCAATTTTGGTAGGTTATAACACTGTAAAAACTGACAACCCATATTTAACTTTACGAAACTGGCCGGGGAAAAATCCCACAAGAATTATCATTGATGAATTAAACAAACTTGCAGAAAATGCAAATGTTTTTAATTTGGATGCCAGCACAATTATTTTAAACAGAAAACTGTCTGAGATTAATAATAACATTGAGTTTTATAAAATTACTGATGAACAATTGACTACCGAAGCCGTTGTAGAATGTTTACACAAAAAGCAGATAAATTCAGTAATTATTGAAGGTGGAAATAAAACACTTCAAATGTTTATTAATGTCGGTTTGTGGGATGAGGCTCGAGTAATAACAAACACGGTTTTATTTTTAAACAAGGGTGTAAATGCGCCTTTATTGCAAAATCAAAATTTAGAATCATCTAACAACATTCTAAATGACAGAATAGATTATTTTCTAAATAAGAATAATGACTCACTATAATACGATTGTACAGGAAGGGCAGGCATCTTTTAAGGACAGAGGAAGTACTTTTATTGGCTATTCTTTTCCTTTAAATAAAGTAGAAGATTTTAAGCCGATCATTCAAAAATTAAAGAAGGAACATCCCAAAGCCGTACATTTTTGTTTTGCATATAAGATCGGAATAGACGGAAATAAATTTAGATCCACTGATGATGGCGAACCAACAGGCAGTGCAGGCAAACCAATTTTAGGCCAGATAGAAAGTAAGGAATTAACTGATGTGCTTGTGGTAGTAGTTAGATATTTTGGAGGTTCGTTGCTTGGTGTTCCCGGCTTGATAAATGCCTATAAATCTGCAGCAGCGATGGTATTGCAGGTAGTTCCTATTGTTAGGAAACCAATTATGATAAAGGCTACCCTTGAATTTGATTACATCCTGCAAAATGAAATAAGTACAATAATTAAACGATCAGGTTGTATATTATTATCTCAGGAAAATACTTTGTTTTCAATTTACAAAATAGCAATTCCCATTGATAAAAAAGATGAGGTATTGCATCGTTTAAAGGAAATGCGCCATGTAGTAATTTCATGATTTAATAGGCACGATATAGGATCTGTTTCAGAAAGAAAAAATAATAAAATGAAAAATTCTGGTTTAATAGTGCTGGTTTTATTAATTGCGTTTTCATTTTATTTTTTAGGTAAAAAGAATGGTGCATCAAATACAAAAATTTCTATGGTTGAAAATGTAGAAATGATCAAACAGATTGCTGAGCTAGGTGCTCTTGATGTTACAGGAAATGTAAAATTAAAAATCAGCAACAAAGAGGATAATGATGGAACATGGGAAAAGTTTAAAAATTATTTTTCTGAAAATACGCTGCTCGTTACATTACCTTACGAAGCAAAATTTGGGGTTGATATGAGCAACCAAAAATTAAACATAAATACAAAAGCTTCTACAGTAGTTGTAACATTACCGCATTGTAAATTATTGAGCCTACAACTGAAAATGGATAAAATGGAAACGATGAGCCAAACGGGCCTTTTTATGAGCGCAACTATGGATGATCTGGTAAAAGCTCAAAAAAAATTATATGCTCAAGCCCTTGTAAATATTGAACAGAATCCTGAGTACATTAAAATGGCTGAAAAACATATTACCGAGATATTGGGTAATTATTATAAACCATTAGGTTACTCAGTAAGCTGCATATTTGAAAATAACTCTCTTCTAAATAATTTAAAATAGTATAAGGATATTAGAAAATTATAAAATTGATAATTTGTAATAGCCCATATTTAAAATATCTTCAGGTAAACTAGTTTCACTTTTAACAATAGAAACAGAGAAGTTAATTTTATCACTTGCTGTAAGAATATCTTTAATTTCAAAAATATCATCTACATCAACTCCGAATTTATCATCGATATGTGAAACAGCGAGTTTACCAAACCCCGTATGCTTAAAGAAAGTTGTTTTTTTAGCAGCGGCAATAGCTTCACTTTTATTTTTGGAAACACTTAAAATTTTATAATGAAATTCTTCAAATTCATTTTCTTTATAACCTCCAAGGTTGATAAAAAAGAGTTTATTTTCTTCTCTATCGTTAGGTGTTTTTTCTGTGATGTTTATTTGGTAACCATCAACATTGTTTATGATTCTCCATGCGTCTATGTGAATATTACCTGATGATTTCCAGAATGATTTTATTTCAGGAATTAAATCTTTAAGAGACTTAGCAATACCAAAATAAATATCATGCTGTTCTGTATTTCTTCCCGTAGGTCTACAGCCTAGCAGCAGCATGAACAATTTATATTCTTCCATATTTATTTGCTGAAACTTTTACTTACAATTAAATCTTTGCTACCTGCTGTGTAAGCATAGAAACCTTCTCCGGATTTTACACCGAGTTTGCCGGCCATAACCATATTTACAAGCAAGGGAGAGGGTGCATACTTCGGATTACCAAAGCCATCGTGCAACACTTTCAATATAGAAAAACAAGTATCAAGTCCGATAAAATCTGCAAGCTGTAAAGGCCCCATAGGATGCGCCATACCGAGTTTCATTACTGTGTCTATTTCTTGTACACCGGCAACACCTTCAAACAAAGTTGTGATGGCTTCATTAATCATTGGCATTAAAATTCTGTTTGCTACAAAGCCAGGATAATCATTTACAACACAAGGTGTTTTGCCAAGAACTTTACTAAGATCTACGATTGCAGCAGTTACTTCTTTTGTGGTAGCATAGCCATTAATAATTTCTACCAGTTTCATTACCGGTACCGGATTCATAAAGTGCATACCAATTACTGACTCGGGTCTTTTTGTAGCTGCAGCTATTTTGGTTATAGATATTGA
>JANLVW010000224.1:0-1429 GCA_031364205.1 Ferruginibacter sp. | reverse complement strand
CAAGCGTAAGCATTTTTGTGTCGTGCCCTGCGGTTATAATAATAGGAGAGTAAGTACAAAATGCAAATGCAATGGCACCAATTATGGCGGCGTATGGTCTTACACGAAGACACATACATAAAAAATAAAAACTGATACACGCTAAAAAGAAAAAATTCATTGGTTTTGGTAACCACAATTGAAAAGCCTTGTCAATAACAAACAGTGGCGACCAGGCGCCTTCGATAGCAATTTGGAAAGCAGGCATACCGCTAAACATGGTAGAAACCCACAATGGATAATGACCTTTCGCCGCTTTGTATTCCATGGATTGGTGGCTCATTGCCTGCCAGCTGCTAATATCTGATTGTTTTAGTACAACGCCGCTTTCCAGAGCAGGTTTGCAAAAAATAACGGTTACTAATAAAAATATACCAACCGCTACCGCATGAGGAATCAGTTTTTTAAAATCAAAGTTTGCCATGTAGCTTTTTTATGTCTCGCAAATTAAGCACAAAATGCAAGAAAGTTAAATAATGACTCGTTGAAGTAACGACATGTAGCGCTACCAAATTTTCAGTGTATTATTTGGGGCTTTTTGCTTTAACAAAGTTTGATCATTTGTTCGCTGCCCGCCTGCAATCTTTTTTGTTTTAACTAAAACAAAAAAAGATTCTCGGCTAAGCAGAGCAGCCCTTCAGCAACATTTCAATAATCATCTTTTATTCGACTATGTAAGAATTGTCAGCTGCAACTTTGAGTAATTATTTTGAGTAGTTTTTTAAAATTCATTTTGCTTCACAGCTATTTTTCTTTATTTTTGGTGCCCAAATCAAACGGTAGTCGTAGCTCAGTTGGTTAGAGCATCAGATTGTGATTCTGAGGGTCGGGGGTTCGAGCCCCCTCGATTACCCACAAAAAGCCTTTCAATTTTGAGAGGCTTTTTTATTACCTTTTTAAAGTGCAGGTTTACTCAAACAGTTCCAGTTTGTTTTTTGGTCTTCTTTTATCTTCCCACTTAAAACTTTTAAGGTATTTTTTATCAGCAGGTATTTGTTTTATTGGGTACATAACACCATCTACATTATTCACAAATTTTATTTTTTGTACTTCCTGTTTGGCAAAATATACATCAACTACATCTCCACTGCTTCTGTTCATTCCAATAAATGCACTGTCTTGATCCTGTGGGTAAAAAATAGTTTCAGCTGGCGAACCTTTTATACGGCTGTAATCGATTTGCCCGTTATTGAAATAGGCATTTAATGTGCGTCCGCCTGCCTGGTTATACATTGCGGGGTTTTGTTGGTTTATAATAATGCTGTTGTTAAAAACATACAATCTTTTTGGCTTTTGATTCTGAGTAAATAAATACATGGTATCACCCTTTACCTGGTTTTTTTCTTTCCAAAAAACAGGGCTTCTAAACATTCTAAAAACCGAGTCTTCT
>JANLVW010000209.1:0-2500 GCA_031364205.1 Ferruginibacter sp. | reverse complement strand
AATCTCATATCTCTTCTAAACCAAAAAATATTTATTTTCATTTGTGTGTTTTTTATTGCAATTTATTTTGTGTTATTTTTTTAAATTAGCTCAACAAAAAATTGCTGCATATTTTCTCTGCAATAGTTCATTCATTTTTTGAATTTCAATGTTAGTGTAATTCTTATCATCTAAAGAACCAACCCATCTTATGTTATAAATAGAATTACTTAAAAAAATTTCGTCTGCTTCATACAGCATACTTTTTGTTACAATTATCTCCTCAACTTTATAGTTCAAAATCCTAAGGGTATTAATTAACCAGTTCCGAATTACACCTGCCACACAGCCTTCGGTAAGTGCCACAGTGTAAATAACTTTATCTTTTATAAAAAAAATATTTGCGATAGTGCTGTCGCATATATTTCTTTTGCTGTTTAAAATTATTGCATCGTTACAGTATTGGTTTTTAGCAAATTTTGCTCCCATAAAATAGGGCAAATAATTATTGGTTTTTAGGTTGCTGAATGTATCAATCGATTTTAAAGCATCTTCATAAATACACATTTGTAGACCATTATTATTTAATAACCCATTGTCTTCAGGAAGTTTAATGGCTTCAATAATATAATTGGGCATATCATTTTTTGGGTCATAAATACCACCATCACTTCTAATAATAGTAATCCTAATTCTTGCTTCTTTTAGTTTGTTTTTTTTAATCAATGCATTTATTTCTGCTGTAAGTTTTTCAACACTAAAATGAATTGGAATGCTAAATTGCAGCGCTCTCATACCCAACCAAAGCCGTTTAAAATGATCATCTGCTAAAACTATGTTTGCATTTTTAAATTTAATGGTTTCAAAAATCCCATCACCATAACGCAACCCTCTGTTTGTTGGGCCTATAATATTTTCATTTTCACTAAATATCTTTCCGTTGTAATTATAAAAAATCATGGTATGGCATTAAATAAAAAAATCTTCCACAAAGGAAGATTTTAAAATTACATAAAGATTAAATTAAAATTATAATTCCTCAATTAGTTTGTGTTTTACAGCATACAAAATTAAGCCTGCTGTACTTTTTGCACCCGTTTTCACTTTCAATTTGTCTCGCAATGCCTCAACAGTTCTCGGGCTTAATTCAACAATATCAGCAATTTCTTTTGTGCTTTTTTCTTCGCACATCAGGCGTAAAATAGTTGTTTCCTTTTCATTCAAGTGAACATCTTGCGCTAGCAGTTGTTGTGGAATTTGGGTATTGCGTTGTTTTAAATTTGTTAACAAAGCCTGGTTTGTAAGCGTGTTAAAATAATATTCATCCTTGTGGCAGGTTTTTATAGCCTCGTATATGATTTCGCTGTCACTTGTTTTGGATAGATAACTGTTTGCCCCTATTTCCATCAATTTTGTTATCATGCTGTGGTCATCCATCATTGTAAGCATAATTACTTTAGCGTTGGGGGCAATCTTTCTTATTTCTGGCAAAGCTTGTATACCATCCATGATTGGCATTTGGATATCAAGCAAAATAACATCTACACTTAATGTTTTGAGCAAGTTTATAAGGTGCATACCATTATCTGCTTCGGCAATAATTTTTATATCGGTTTTTGGGCTTAAAGCTGCTTTAACTCCGGCTCTGTACAAAACATGGTCGTCAGCAATAATTACCTTAATAGGTTCTAAAACATCTTCTTTCATAAACATATAATTAAAAGTAAACTTTTTTGTTAAGTAACTTTACTTACGATTAACGTAAATACCTTTAAAAAATTACAATCGTACATAAAATAAAGTATTTGTACTTGCGTAAATAAATTTAAAGTTTAAAAATACAAGCAGGATTTTATCTTAGTAGGAGAAATGAATCTTTTTTAAAAATTATCTCACCAACATCACAAATCGTTTCAAGCATATAGATATAAGTACCCGTTGATTGATCAATTCCATTTATTTTTCCATCCCATCCAAAAGATTTATCGTTTGGTACAAAGTTTTTTGCTTCAAATACCTGTTGGCCGTACCTGTTATAAATTGCAAATCTTTTTACAGATTTTATTCCTCTCGTTAATGGGTAATAAACGTCATTTAACCCATCTCCGTTTGGCGTAAAAGCAGAAGGCATAAGTAAATTGGCATATTTACACTCTACAAAAATAGTAATATCATCTTTTGATATACAACCACTATCACTTGTTGCTTCAATAACATATTGCTGAGAGGTAAGGGCTAAGCCACCTGTTACAGGACAGGTAGCACAACTTAGTAAACCGCCTGGCATCCATAAATAGGAAACTACATTACTGCTATATACGGGAGTAATTGTAAAAATTGAATTGTAAAAAAGAATTTTATCTGGTCCTGCATTAACCAGTGGAAGGCTTTTTAAAATAATTTTAACGGTAGTTACATCTGTAAAACAACCCACAGAATCAGTTAGAGTTGCAGTGTATGTTGTGCTTACAGGTGGAGAAACAACAGGATTATAAATTGTGGTATTTGAAATGTTTGTTGA
>JANLVW010000183.1:0-5916 GCA_031364205.1 Ferruginibacter sp. | reverse complement strand
GCAAACCTGGCGCAAATGGTTTCCTTCATTTTATAAATGGTGGATGGGAGCTGGTAAAAAATAAATTGATTTATTTGTAGGGCATCACAATATCCGTTTGTTGTTTATATGGATCAGTTTTTCCTTTTTTAACTTCAAATGGATTATCGATATAAATTTCATAAGCCGGCGCAGCTTTTTTTCTGTTTCGTTCCTTCAACATTTCTGTTACAGCATCATAACCAATATTAGTCATTACATTAGGACCAAAAAAATGGGCTACCAATGCACTGTCGCCACCGGTCTTTTTTATAAAAAAACCTTTGGCCAATTTTACAGGAACTTTATCTACGGGTATACCAACTTCAAAAAAGAAAGGTGCTTTTTGCGATTTATACCATGCCATTGGCTGACCAACTCTTTTTAATTTTGCAGCTGCAATTGCATCAGGGATTTTTTTATTGTAGATATTACTAAGTTTTGTACTCATATATGCGCTTGTGGCTGAACTGTCTTTAACGCAAAGCACAATTCTCTTAATCTCAACAGTATCGACTATATTAATAATTGGACCTTTCTGTGGTATTTCAGTTTTATTATTTGTAACAGTTTCTTTTTTTACCAATGGCGGCGGAGGTGGAGGTTTTTCCTTGCTATCTTTGCAACTTAAAAACACTACTGAAAAAAATATTATTAAAATTACAGAAGAATAAAATTTCATTTTTTAGAATTTTATGAGCTTGCAAAATAGCAATTAAATTTTACGGATAGTATAGTTTTATTGTTCGATATTTTTGATAACAGCTAATTTACAGTAGGTTTGCACTCCGAAAACAGCATCATGTATAGCATTACTTTTAATTTTGAACAAAAGGGTTTAGATCCAATAACAGTTTCCAATGTTTCATCAGGACAGTCTATTTTAGAAGTTGCCTTAAAAAACAACATTGATCTGCACCACAACTGCGGTGGGGTTTGCGCATGCAGTACCTGCCATTTATATGTAGATAAAGGAGAAGGTTTAATTGAAGAAATTAGTGACAGGGAAGAAGATTTTATTGACAGAGCTATTAATCCCAGATTAAACTCCAGGCTGGGATGCCAATGTGTTTTAGTAGAAGATGGAGGAGTAATTAAAGTTACACTACCTGATCAATCACAGTTTTTAGGGGAATAATTAATAGCATTAATTTAAAATATAAGCACACATTTTTATGAGTTTTGAATTACCCATACATTGGAACGACTACGAAGATATAGCTATTAAATTATACGAGAAATTTGGAGATGATTTTAATGAGGGCAAAATTTACAGGCTTCGTTTTACAGATCTTTTAAACTGGATATTGGAAATTCCAAGTTTTGTTGGCACAAGAGAAGAAAGCAATGAAGGTCATTTAGAAATGATACAAAGTACATGGGTTTACGAGTGGAGAGATAACCAAAAATAAAAAAGTATGAATGTTTTATCCCTTTTAAAAAACATAAAGCTGTTTGTTTTTGATGTGGATGGCGTACTTACAGATGGCTCACTCATTTTACTCGACAATGGGGAAATGGCAAGGCAAATGAACACAAAAGATGGGTATGCTTTACAACTCGCAATAAAGCATGGTTACGTTATTTTAATTTTATCAGGCGGCAACTCCTGCGCTGTAAAAATTAGGCTCCAAAAATTAGGTATACAACATATTTTTCTTGGCGTGCCTGATAAGAAGAATCTTTTTTTAAATTTTATTGCAGAGCATCGTTTAAAAAAAGAAGAGGTCTTATATATGGGTGATGATCTACCCGATCTTTTACCAATGAAAGAAGCCGGAGTAGCCTGTGCACCTGCAGATGCAGTTTCCGAAATAAAAAGTATTGCTCATTACATTTCTCCTGCTTTAGGCGGCAAAGGATGTGTGAGAGATGTAATTGAAAAAGTTTTAAAACTTAATGGTCATTGGAATGAACCTAATACTTTATCTTCCATGTAAACAATAAATCTTTTACCTGATAATACAATAAATGAAGTTAGTAATTGCATTTTTCAGGTTAATAAGATGGCCCAATCTCATTTTTATTGCCATAACGCAGGCGCTTTTTTATTATTGTATTTATACGCCGTTGCTCGTAAATTTCCCGACAAAAAATAACCAGTTTCTTTTCTTTATTTTAATGGCAGCATCAATCTTTATTGCAGCAGCAGGCTATATTATTAATGATTATTTTGATATTCAGATTGACATAATAAATAAGCCACAAAAAATTGTCATTAACAAATTTATAAAAAGGCGATGGGCTATTGTTTGGCATTTATTACTTTCTGCAATAGGTGTTATGCTAAGTTTTTACGTAAGTCTAAAAACAGGCGAATGGCTTATTACATTGGTAAATGTTTTTTGTGTTGCCATTCTCTTATTTTATTCAACTACATTTAAAAGAAAACTTTTATCTGGTAATTTCATCATTGCTGCTCTTACAGGTTGGGTTATTTTAGTAGTTTATCTTTTTGGCGGGGCAGAAATATTTTCACTCCAAGGTTGGTCTTCAGCAGTTTCAACTTTAAATGTTCGCAGGTTTTTTAAATTTACTTTGCTGTACACATCTTTTGCATTTATTATGACTTTAATAAGAGAAGTAATTAAGGATTTAGAAGATATGGAAGGCGATAGAAAATATAATTGTACAACTATGCCAATTTTGTGGGGAGTGCCCGCAGCAAAAATATTTACGGCTGTCTGGATATTTGTTTGCATTTCAATACTTGCAGTTTTACAATTATATGCATGGCAATCCGGGTGGTGGTGGGCAGCTGTTTATATTCTTTTTTTTACTGTTTTGCCCTTAGTTATTTTACTTCTCAAACTATATAAAGCTTCTAGTTCTATACATTACCATTCGTTGAGTAATATTGTAAAACTTGTAATGCTTGCAGGAATATTATCTATGTTGTTTGTAAAATTCATTTTATAATGTTCAATCAAAAAATAATACTTGCTTCACAATCGCCAAGGCGAAGAGAATTATTGCATTTAGCAGAAATTGATTTTGATGTTATTATTGCAGATACAGATGAAAGTTACCCAGCAGATTTATCTTTTGAAGAGATTGCCATACACATTGCCAGAAACAAAGCACTTGCCGTAGCTCATCAAAACACAACAGATAAAATAATTATTGCGGCTGATACCATCGTAATTTGTGATGGGGAAGTAATTGGTAAACCAATAAATGAAGAGGATGCTGTTAATATTATTTCTAAACTTTCAGGAAATAAACACAGCGTTATAACGGGAGTTTACATGGTTCAAAAAACGAAAGAAATTTTTTTCGCTGATGTAACTGATGTTACATTTCACAGCCTTACACAAACACAAATTAAATACTACGTAAGTAAGTATAAGCCTTTTGATAAAGCCGGTGCATATGCCATACAGGAATGGATAGGAGCCGTGGGAATTAAAAATATTAATGGTGATTTCTACAATGTAATGGGTCTGCCAATAAGCAGGGTAGTAGAGGCTTTACAGCAATTTTCTTTTAAATAAAATACCCCACCAACCACAACATCTATATCCTAAATCTTATCATATAATATATTACATTTGGTTAATAATTTGTTTATGACCGAACAACTTCTTCAATTTATATGGCAGTTTCAGTATTACAATAAAAGCAATTTAATTTCTAGTAAAGGAGAAGAAATACAGATCATCCATCCAGGTTTTCACAACAGCAACCAAGGACCGGATTTTTTAAATGCCAGAATTAAAATTGCAGATACTACTCTTGCCGGAAGTATTGAGATACACATAAACGCAGGCGAATGGACTTTACACAAACACAGCAGCGACAGTAATTATAACAATGTAATTTTACATGTAGTATGGACGAACGATAAAACATTAGCTGTTGATATACCTACACTTGAATTAAACAGTAGGGTCACAAGTCTATTGCTTACTACGTATGAAAAACTAATGATGAACCGCAATTTTATTCCTTGCGAGGAACAGATTGCAACCGTTAATCCTTTTACTTTCACAGCATGGAAAGAAAGATTGATGGTGGAAAGGTTACAGGAAAAAGCTGCAATCATTTCAGAAAAATTAAAAAAATACAATAACCATTGGGAAGAAATATTCTGGCAGTTACTGGCTAAAAATTTCGGAATTAAAATAAACAGCGATGCCTTTGAAAGTATGGCCGAATCTATTCCCATTAGTATGTTGGCAAAACATAAAAATCAACTTCATCAGCTGGAAGCAATGCTGATGGGGCAATGCGGGCTTTTAAACAAAGATTTTAATGATGATTATGTCCTAATGTTACAAAAAGAATACAGGTTTCTTCAAAAGAAATATAATCTTCAGCCAACGCATATCCCCGTTCATTTTTTACGCATGCGGCCGGCAAATTTTCCTACAATAAGATTGTCTCAATTAGCTTCGTTAGTAAATAACAGCAGTCATTTATTTTCAATCATTAAAGAATCAACTAATTTAAAAAATGTAGAAAAGTTATTTGATGTAGCTGCAAACGACTACTGGCATTATCATTATTTATTTGATGATGAAACTGTTTTTAAAAAGAAAACACTTGGCAGGCAAATGATTCAAAATATCATTGTGAATACTGTTTTGCCATTTTTATACGCATATGGCTGGTACAACAATGCTGAACATTATAAAGAAAAAGCATTGTTGTGGGCGTCGCAATTATTACCTGAACAGAATTTTATTACAAAAGGTTTTACCGTATTGGGTATTGAAAACAAATCCGCTTACGATTCACAATCACTTATTCAATTAAAAAATAAGTATTGCGACAAAAAAAGGTGTCTGGATTGTGCGGTAGGCAACAGTATTTTAAAAAAAGAAACCGTTAATTAAGGGTTACCAAATGTATTCAATATTTACTTCCAAATCTGGATGGAGGCTTTTGGTTACGGGGCAATTATTTCCAACTCTTTCTAAAATAGTTTTATCTTTTTCATCTAACTGAAGTGTGGAAGGCATATTTAATTTTACTTCAATTTTTGCTACTCTCCTTGGGTCAGGCAGCATGTGTTTTGTTACTTCAATAGTTGTATCATTAAGGTTAATTTTCATATCATCTGCTTTAATACCCATCGTAGTTGCAATACAGGTTGCAAGCGATACACACAAAAGGTCAGTAGGGCTAAAACGCTCCCCTTTTCCACGGTTATCCGTTGGTGCATCCGTTTCTATTACACTTCCACTTTGCAGGTGTTTTGCCTCACATCTAAGTGTACCTTTATAAATTATATTTGCAGTCATACTTTAAGATTTTATTTTGATTTTGTCAGGATTAAATTACGCAATACTCGGTGCTAACAGTATATTTTTGTATAAATTTACTCAGATAAATATTCTACATGAAGAAAATATTTTTTTCGCTCCTCGTCTTATCCGTTTCTGTCCAATTAATGGCACAAGAAAAAACTAAAAGTGCAAAAGAACAAAAAAAAGAAATACGTAAAGAAAGAATAACTGCAATTGCGAGGCAGGAAGAAGAAGGTGTTATTACTTACAATAAACATTTTTTAGGTGGAATTAAACTTACAACGGATGGATATGGTGGTTTTTTGGAAATCGGCAGGGCTCAGTCTGTAAAAAAAGCTTTGCTTTTTCAGCTGGATATTTCTGAAAGAAAACATCCAAAAGAAGAAAAACAATTTAGCCAAAGCAGTAACGCAGGACCATTTATTTATGGAAAGATTAATTATTTCTATCCCATAAAATTAGGGGTACAGCAACAATTTTTGTTGGGTAACAAAGGCAATAAAAATGGTGTAAGCATAAGTGGAAATGTTGGCGGAGGTATAACTGTTGGTTTGTTAAGACCATATTTACTGGGTTACGACAGTGCAGGCATACAAATTTTTAAAGGTTTAGCAGATGACAGCACAAGGTTTTTAACTCAAGACCC
>JANLVW010000131.1:0-1160 GCA_031364205.1 Ferruginibacter sp. | reverse complement strand
AAAAGAAATTACATCAGCTAATGTTACGGGAGTTTTTTTATCATCAATTTCAATCACAATTAAATATCCGTTTGCACCCCCTGCATTTTTTATTGCTTGTGTAAGTAAGAGTTGGTCGCTAACTTGCAGAAAACCGGTTTTGTTATTCCATATTTCTTTTGTGCAAAGGCAGCCGGCGGTGGGTGTGTATGGTGCGTATATTTTGGATGAGTAAAAAGCCGTATCTAATGTTGTGCCGTGCGCAATAATTTCTGTGCGACCGGCTTTGCCTGCGTAAAATGAACCGTAAATAGGTTTGTAATTTTTAAAATTATCAGGTAATAAATTTTTATAATTTTTTATGTTCCAAACAGTATCAATTAAACTGCTGTCTTTGTAAAAATGAGAAGCTTTAAATTCGAAGGGCATGGTGAGTTGTACATTTGAAGTTGGCCCAATAAAAAAACTTTTAGAGGTATCAAACCCATCCAATCTAAAAATACCCTGCGGCGTATTGCCATTGGTTATGTAACCGGGCATATTGCCTGCGCTGCGTGCAAGCTGGCCTACAGAAAAGAAATTTCCATCGGTGTTTTTAATAAAATTCCCATCACTGTTTCTTACCAATGCTAGCCCAGGATAATTTCTGTCTTTTCTTTGAATGCTGATCACTAAAACCTGACCTGATAAATAATCTTTATTAAAAAAAGTTTTAAGGGAAGGAGTAATATTTTTTTTACCGTAATTTTTTATTTGCTCTGAAACCTCATACAGTATTGCATTTTCACTATTTTTAACAAGCAAGGCTGTGGTCTGCTGCAGCATTAATTTTCTTTCTTCATATGTGGTTGCGGGCAAAATATAGTTGGCAGCCATAGCCAAAAATTTTAAATCGTCTGTAGTATTTTTAAAAACAATTTTTATTTGAGCAGCATATTTATTTGGATATTCTGCATTTATTAATTCTAATAAAGCCTTTTTAAATGAAACGCTCCGGGCTGAAATATTTTTTACTGCTTCGTCAATTTTACCGTTTATAAATGTTGATTGAAACTTTACAAGATTAATATTGTTTATGGCATTTATCCATGCATCTTCTGTGTTATCATTTAGCGGTAACGTAAATGTTTTATTGATACCTTTTACAATGTTGCTGTAAAAAACGAAGCGCTTTTCTTTCA
>JANLVW010000126.1:0-1013 GCA_031364205.1 Ferruginibacter sp. | reverse complement strand
GTCCACGCAAGCCCAACAGCAACACCAGGCATACCGGCAGTTTTGTATAATTCATTGCTGTATTTTGTTTTCCCTAATATTTTTTCAACATCGTTACTGGTAATGGTTGCTTTTAATTTGCCCCGCATAACCAATTCTTTTGCCTGATAGCGCATAATGCTAGCCAGCTGCCTGTCCAACTCACGCACTCCACTTTCTCTGGTGTAATCTTCAATAATTTTTTGCAGAACAACATCACTCATTTTAAAGCTCTCGGGCTTTAAACCATGCATTTCTTTTTCCTTCGGCATTAAATGCTTCTTTGCAATTTCAATTTTCTCTTCTACAGCATAGCCACTTAAATCAATTATCTCCAATCGGTCTCTAAGTGCAGGTTGTATATTACTTATATTGTTAGCCGTTGCTATAAAAAGCACTTTGCTTAAATCATATTCCAGCTCAAGATAATTATCGTAAAAAGTATTATTTTGTTCAGGGTCTAACACTTCTAACAAAGCCGAAGATGGATCACCACGCTGGTCTGTACCAACCTTGTCTATCTCGTCCAATATCATTACGGGGTTTCCACTTTTTGCTTTTCTTATAGACTGTAAAATTCTACCGGGCATTGCACCGATGTATGTTTTACGGTGACCTCTAATTTCACTTTCATCATGTACGCCACCCAGGCTCAAACGAACATATTTTCTGTTAATGGCTGCCGCAATACTTTTACCCAGACTTGTTTTACCGATACCGGGAGGGCCAATAAAGCATAAGATGGGGCTTTTCATATCGCCTTTTAATTTAAGCACCGCAAGGTATTCAAGTATACGTTCTTTTATTTTATGCATGCCATAATGATCATGGTCCAGCACTTTTTTCGCTTTCTTTAAATCGTACGAATCATTGGTAAAATCATCCCATGGCAAATCAAGCATTAAATCTAAGTGATTATATACAACAGAATAATCAGGCGTGGAAGGGTGCATACGTTCCAGTTTTTCAGTACCCTTTTTAAACATTTCGGCAGC
>JANLVW010000117.1:0-5996 GCA_031364205.1 Ferruginibacter sp. | reverse complement strand
AAAAGAACTCGATAATAAAATAGGTTATTATGGTAAAATTGGAGAACGCACAGTTATAAAAAACTGTGGTATTTTAAAAGATGTTTGGATAGGAAGCGATGCTTATTTAAAGGGTGCCAATAAAATAAAAAATGTAACAATTAACAGTGACCCAAAAAGAAAAACACAGGTTGGAGAAGGATGTGAACTGGTAAATGGAATTGTAGGTTTTGGGTGCCGAATATTTTACGGAGTGAAAGCAGTTCGTTTTATTATGGCCTCTCACTCTCAGCTAAAATATGGGGCCAGATTAATTAATTCTTATCTTGGGAATAATTCTACCATTTCGTGCTGCGAAGTTTTAAACTCACTTATTTTTCCTAACCACGAGCAGCATCACAACAACTCATTTTTATGCGCAGCACTTATTATGGGCCAAAGTAATATGGCAGCAGGAGCTACAATCGGCAGCAACCATAACAGCCGCAGTGCAGATGGTGAAATACAGGCAGGACGTGGCTTTTGGCCGGGATTGTGTGTGAGTTTAAAGCACAATTCAAAATTTGCATCATTTACCATTATTGCCAAAGGAGATTTTCCCGCTGAGCTAAATATTTCCATTCCTTTTAGTTTAATCATTAATGATGTTGCAAACGATCAGTTGGTTGTAATGCCAGCATATTGGTTTATGTACAACATGTATGCGCTGGAACGTAACGCATGGAAATATAAAGACAGAGACAGAAGAACTGAAAAAATTCAGTTAATTGAATATAATTATCTGGCACCGGATACAATTAATGAAATTTTTGATGCTATATCATTTTTAGAAAATTTAACTCCAGAAAAAAATGATACTGCTTTAGCAACCGGTCTGGAAAATACTAAAAGATTAACTACAATTATTAAAGTACCGCAATCTATCAAGGTATTTAAAGAAATGATACAGTATTACGGAATGTGCACTTTGATAAGCCATCTAACAAAAAATAATTTTAATAATTTTGAAGAATTAAAAAGTTCAATACCCTTCTTAATCAGTAGAACTGCATGGATAAATATTGGGGGTCAGTTAATGAAAACAACAACCCTTAAACAACTGAAGGATGATATAGTTTCAGAAAAAGTTTGTAGCTGGAATGATGTGCATGACATTTACAGAGAGGAAGGAAAAAAATACCATAACCAGTTGTTGGAACATGCCTACTGTTCACTTCTTGAAATATTAAATATTACTACAAAACAATTTACTGTTGAATTGTTTAAAAAATTATTAAGCGATACAGTTTCTACCAAACAATGGATGACAGAAGGTATCTTAAAATCAAGAGAGAAAGATTACACCAATCCTTACCGTAAAATGGTGTATGAAAATAACACTGAAATGAATAAAGTAATTGGATCTTTAGAAGACAACAGGTTTATTCAGGATCAATTTGAAGGCTTGGAAAACTATAAAAAAATGATAGCAGAAATCAGCAATAAATTTTGTACATCATAAATCATTTTAAAGAATCAATCAAATAACGAACAGCAAGTTCGTATCCTTTTAAACCCAATCCACTTATAACTCCATCAGATTTTGCAGAAACGTGAGAATGTTTTCTAAATTCTTCCCGTGCGAAAATGTTAGAAATATGTACTTCTACAACTGCTGCAGGTATTGCTGCTACTGCATCTCCTATTGCAACAGAAGTATGAGTGTACCCCGCAGGATTTAAAATTATTCCAACTGTTGTAAATCCATATTCCTGGATGGCATTAACCAACTCCCCTTCTATGTTGCTTTGAAAGTATTGGAATTGCACATCCGAAAAAATATTAAACAGGGTATTCAAATATGTTTCAAAGGTTTCGTTTCCATAAACCTCCGGCTCTCTTTTGCCGAGAAGGTTTAGGTTAGGACCGTTTATAATGGCTATTTTCATGAACTATTTTTAATAATTGACATCTTTATGAAATTGAAAATTGAGCGTTGAGCATTGTGAATTGAACATTTATATTTTGCGGTTTTAAATTTTCAATTATTGATAATCAATTTTTAATGCTCAAGTGTATATGACTTCTAAAAAGCAATCTTTTTACCTTCTCATCATTTCCACAAAATCATCAAACAAATATCTGCTGTCATGCGGTCCGGGTGTAGCTTCAGGATGATATTGCACAGAAAATGCCTTTTTATTATTTACTCTTATGCCTTCAATACTGTTATCATTTAAATTTAAATGTGTTATCTCGATTTGAGGATTATTTTTTATTGCATCGGCATCTACACCAAAACCGTGGTTTTGGGTAGTGATCTCACTTTTACCGGTTATAATATTTTTTACCGGATGATTTAACCCACGGTGACCATGTTTCATTTTAAAAGTAGGAATATCATTAGCCAAAGCCAATAGCTGGTGCCCTAAACAAATTCCAAACAATGGCTTTTCGGAAGCTAAAATATTTTTTACGGTCTCGATGGCATATTCCATTGGTGCAGGATCCCCGGGTCCATTGCTTATAAAGTATCCGTTTGGCGAAAAGGCTTCCATCTCATCAAATGTTGTTTTTGCATTGAATACTTTTACAAATACGCCTCTTTCCACCAAACAATTTAAAATATTTTTTTTAATACCTACGTCTAAAACAGCAACTCTAGTACCATTGTTTTCATCTCCACAAGTGTAAGAATTTACTGTGCTGACAACTGATGCAAGTTCTAACCCATTCATTGATGGCACATTGTCGAGTTGTTGTTGCAGTTTTTTTATATCCATTTCCTCCGAAGAGATGATGCAATTCATTGCACCTTTTACACGAACATGTTCCACCAATGCCCTTGTATCAACACCATTAATAGCAACAACATTTTGTTTTTCAAAATAAGATTGTAAAGAATCTTCAGCCATAAAACGGCTGAATTTTTCTTCTAAATTTCTTCCTATAACACCTTTGACTTTTACGGAATCGCTTTCAACATCTGCAGATAATACACCATAATTACCCGTATGCACGCTATTCATTATCAATACCTGCCCATAATAACTTGGATCTGTAAAAACTTCCTGATAACCCGTCATACCGGTATTAAAACAAACCTCACCGGTGGTTGTACCAATTTCTCCAAAAGCTGTACCACTAATAATGGTGCCATCCTGCAATAATAAAATTGCTTTTGTATTGTTGCTCTTACTCATCTTAATTAGTTTCTCGTTTACACAATGTTATAAAAAAAGCTCCGATAAAAATATCGGAGCCTTATATAAATTTTTAAAATGCATGTTAAGCTTCTTTACCGCCGTTTAATCTTTCTTGTAGTTCTTTTAATTCATCCATTTTCCCATCAGCAGCTAATTGCGCTTGTTCAGCCCAGGTAGTTGGATCTGCTGCATTGAAGTTACCTTCTGAAGCATCCAAAATTTCTTTAACTTTCTCAGCTGAAGTTGCTGCTAGATCAGCAAATGTTGTAATCCCTGAAGCTACTAAGGTTTCTGCAATTTTAGGTCCTATACCTTCAATGATTTTTAAATCATCAGCTTTTGCAGCTTTTGCCTTTGGAGCAGGAGCAGTTACAATTTCTGCATCAGTAAAACCAGCTTCCGTTTTTGCTTTTGAACCACCAGATCTACGAGTTTTCTTAGCCGGTTCAGCTGCAGTTTCAACAGTTTTACCGTATACGTCGTTAAAGTCTACCAACTCAATCATGGCCATTTCAGCATTATCACCCTGGCGTGCGCCAAGTTTAATAATACGGGTATATCCGCCCGGGCGACCAACAACTTTAGGAGCAACTACAGTAAATAATTCTTTAACTGCAGCTTTATCATTTAAGTAACTAAATACAATGCGATGGTTGTGGCTGATGGCTTCCTTTGTATCTGTAGCTTTTGTTTTTGTAATTAGAGGCTCAATATAGCTACGCAATGCTTTTGCTTTTGCAACTGTTGTAGTAATTCTTTTGTAAGTAATTAACTGGCAACCGAGGTTCATTAACAAAGCTCTTCTGTGCGATGCTGTTCTGCTTAAATTGTTATTCTTATTTCCGTGACGCATGACATTTTTGATTTTATCCCCTGTACCGTGTCAGGAATTACAGGTTATCCTTGCGGAATTATTAAATGAAATTAATTTTTATATTACTAATTAGTAATTAATTTTTATATTACTAATTAGTTTTTGTTCCTAATTAATTCTCGTCATCAAGTTTTAACTTACTTAGATCCATTCCAAAACTTAAACCTCTGTCCTGTAAAACTGAATCAATTTCACTTAAAGATTTTTGACCGAAATTTCTAAACTTCATCAAATCTTCTTGTTCATATTGAACCAATTCACTTAAAGAATTGATTTTAGCTGCTTTGAGACAATTGAAGGCTCTTACAGAAAGATCTAAATCTTCCAAAGGAGTTTTAAGCATTTTACGTAATTGTAAAGTTTGCTCATCAACCATATCCTCTTTCTTATCTTCCTTGGTATCAAAAGTGATATTCTCATCAGTAATGATCATCAAATGCTGGATAATTATGCGGCTCGCTTGTTTTACTGCTTCTTCAGGATGAATTGTACCATCAGTAACAACATCCATAATTAATTTTTCAAAATCAGTACGTTGTTCAACCCTTGTATTTTCTATAAGATATTTTACATTCTTAATGGGGGTGTAAATAGCATCTACAGGAATATAACCAAATTGTGTACTTTTTTCTTTATGCTCTTCAGCAGGAACGTAACCACGTCCTCTACCGATAGTAATATCGATGTCAAGTTTAGCACTGATATCAAGCGTGCAAATAAGCAACTCAGGGTTCATTACTTCAAACATTGGAGTGGCTTCGCCAATCATACCTGCAGTAAATTCTGTTTTGCTTTTGATTGATAAGGTTACTTTTTCAGAAGTAACATCATGATCTCCCAATAATTTAAAACGTACCTGCTTTAAATTAAGAATCATTTCGGTTACATCTTCTGTAACACCTTTAATAGTTGCAAATTCATGATCTGCACCGGCTATATTAATACCGATAATTGCGTAACCTTCCAAAGAATTAAGCAAAACACGGCGAAGTGCGTTACCAATGGTTACACCGTATCCAGGCTCTAAAGGACGAAACTCAAATTGGGCTTCGAAATCAGTAGCTTTTTGAAGAACAATTTTATCTGGTTTAACAAAATTAAAAATGGCCATTTTTATTTGTTGGGTTTAATGTTTAAATAAGTATTAAATATGAAGTATTAAGTATTGAGAGTTATTTATTTAATATCGAGATGTTTTATCTCATTACTAAATACACAATACTAGAATCTATTTCGAGTATAATTCTACAATTAATTGCTCCTTGATATTTTCAGGAACGCTTTCTCTCTCAGGATATGTTAGAAAAGTACCTTTCATTTCGCTTTCATTCCATTCCACCCAATTATGCTTAGGATTTTTGCCACGAAGATTATCAGTGATGGATTTGTTAGCAGCACTTTTATTTTTTAACCCAATTACATCGCCAGGTTGGCAACTGTATGAAGGAATATTTAAAACTTCTCCATTTACAGTAATGTGTTTGTGACTAACCAATTGGCGTGAACCCTGACGGCTGATACTAATACCCATTCTGTAGACTGTATTATCTAGGCGGGCTTCCAGTAACTTTATAAGATTTTCACCTGTAACACCTTTTTTGCGTGATGCAGTTTCAAATGTTTTACGAAATTGTTTTTCCAATAAACCGTAAGTATACTTGGCTTTTTGCTTTTCAGACAACTGCAAGGCATACTCACTTGGTGTTTTACGCTTTTTGGTACCACCATGCATTCCGGGAGGAACGCTGTTTTTGGTTAACCACTTTCCGTTTCCGGTAATCAATTCTCCGAACCTGCGGGAGATCTTTGTTTTGGGCCCTGTGTAACGTGCCATAATTATAAATGTGTGATTTTTTAGTGACGATTCACCATCATAAAAATCTTAAAAATCGATGATAAACCCGGTTAAAATATAGATTTCTAGAACAAATACACAAGACTTTCAAACTACCATTTTG
>JANLVW010000056.1:0-2721 GCA_031364205.1 Ferruginibacter sp. | reverse complement strand
GTTGTAAAGTAACGCTCCAGCTGCTTTCTAACAAAATCCCGGGCTTCTCTTTCCAATGTTGAATCAACTTTTATCTTAAAATCTTTTTTATCTTTATTTTTTATTCTTTCCTCTAAAAGATCTGAGTATTTGCCAAGAGACATATACTTCATTCTCTTTCTCCACAAATCAGTACGTTCTACTTCGTTTTTAGGAAAAGAAAGTTTTTCAGGATTTGATTCTACAAATTCATTTACAGTAAAATCAAAAGGTTTTGCAAGAATTTTTTGATACAACAAGGAAACTTCGTTTTGTCTTTTTAAATAAAGTGTATTTACTGCATAAAAAGATTCAATTTCAGCTCCATGTATTTCATCATCAATTCGGTTGTTGTATTTGGATAATTCATTAATATCTGCTTGAAAGAAAATGTTTTTCTCTCCGTCAAGATCTTCTTCAAATCTTTTAAGTACAGCTTTGCTAAATTCATCATCAATTTTCTTTGGACTAAAATGCCCTTCTTCCAATAATATACCTACGTTCTTTAAAATTTTTGCGTATCGTAATTTAGGGTTTTCTTCTTTGCTACTTTCTGATTTACCCATAGATTTAAAACCAATAAATAATCCAACGCTCATCAATACGAGCATTACGGGAATAAATTTTTTACTCATCATAAATGATGCAATTTGGTGCATGTCGTAAAATTAACGTAAAAATTAAGTTACAAGATTATTTGAATGGCTAAATGGTAATAATATTTTGTTAAACGGAGTTTGTTTAGCTGATAAGCAATACTGTTAAGGCTTTGATGTTTTTTTACTACAAATATTTTTCTATAATCGAAAAAGTAAAATTGAAAAGATGATGCTATAAATTGAATGAAACATGCTACTGTTTAGTAAAATTTAAAAGAACCTTTGAAATATAAAATCAAACAAAAAATGAGTACAACTGCACAAAAACCTGAATTTAAACCTCAGTACGATAATTTTATTGGAGGAAAATTTGTACCTCCGGTAAAAGGAGAATATTTCGATAATATTTCTCCTATTGATGGAAAAGTATTTACGAAAGCGGCCCGATCAACCAAGGAAGATGTAGAGCTGGCGATAGACGCTGCTTTGGAAGCCTTTAAAACATGGGGCTCCTCCAGTGCAACATATAGAAGTAATATTTTGCTAAAAATAGCTGATGTTATAGAAGCCAATTTGGAATATTTGGCAGTTGTAGAATGTATTGACAATGGCAAAGCCTTAAGAGAAACACGTGCAGCAGATTTGCCGTTGGTTGTAGATCATTTTAGGTATTTTGCCGGTGTAATAAGAGCCGAAGAAGGAACAATTTCTGAACATGATGCAACTACTGTAAGCATAAATCTTCCTGAACCTTTGGGTGTTGTTGCACAGATTATACCATGGAATTTTCCTTTGCTAATGGCAACCTGGAAGATAGCACCGGCACTCGCTTCGGGTTGTTGCAGTATAGTAAAACCTGCTGAGCAAACGCCTACATCGCTCATTATTTTAATGGAACTTATAAAAGATATTTTACCCCCGGGCGTTTTAAATATCGTAACCGGATTTGGGGCAGAAGCCGGAAAACCATTGGCTACTTCATCCAGAATTGCGAAGGTTGCTTTTACAGGAGAAACAACAACAGGTAGGTTAATTATGCAATATGCATCTGAAAACCTTATTCCTGTTACAATGGAATTAGGTGGCAAATCGCCAAATGTATTTTTTGAATCTGTAATGGACCATGATGATGAATTTTTAGATAAAGCTGTTGAAGGAGCGGTTATGTTTGCCTTAAACCAAGGTGAAATTTGTACCTGTCCAAGTCGCATGCTTATACAGGAAAGTATTTACGATAGGTTTATTGAGAAAGTGATAGCCCGCATAAAAGCAATAAAAGTTGGAAACCCTTTAGATGGTACGGTGATGATGGGTGCACAGGCGAGCAATGACCAATACGAAAAAATATTATCGTACCTAAAGATTGGTAGAGAAGAAGGTGCAGAGGTTTTGGTTGGTGGGGAAAAACAAACTTTTGATGGTGAGCTTGCCACCGGATATTACATTCAACCAACACTTTTTAAAGGGCACAATAAAATGAGAATTTTTCAGGAAGAAATTTTTGGCCCAGTTTGTTGTGTAACTACATTCAAGGATTTTAATGAAGCATTAGAAATCGCAAACGATACTTTATATGGCTTGGGTGCAGGTGTTTGGACGAGGGATGCGCACCAGCTTTACCAGGCACCAAGGCAAATACAGGCAGGCCGTGTTTGGGTAAACTGTTACCACCACTATCCTGCTCATGCACCTTTTGGCGGTTATAAAAAATCCGGTTTCGGCAGAGAAAACCATAAAATGATGTTGGGCCATTACCGGCAGACAAAAAATATGCTCATTAGTTATGATAAAAATAAATTAGGCTTTTTTTAGGAAATCCAAGGTACTTACAATAAAATTTAAAAAATTTTATTAAAATCAGTTTTCCGGTAAGTTGTTGGGATGGTAAAAATTGTTTTTACCTGTTTATTTCATCCTTTCAACTTACCGGTATTAAAGAATTGTAGCCAATCATTTTTAATGCTGTATTTAGTAGTTGATAAATTTACACAATGATTAAAAGAGTTTCTGTAAGTGAAAATGCGAGCAAACTAATTGCAACTTTAAAGAAAAAATTTGGTCCGCTAATGTTTCATCAAAGCGGTGGTTGCTGCGATGGCTCACA
>JANLVW010000047.1:0-2071 GCA_031364205.1 Ferruginibacter sp. | reverse complement strand
TAAAAGAATTGGGTGCAGAAATACTGGCAAAAAATTGCGCTAAAACAAAAGAACAAATATTAAAGGATTTTGACAGGGATTATTGGATGGATGCAAAAGAATCTGTTTCTTATGGCATAGTTGATGGGTTGATTGATAAATTGTAATTTCAGTAATAATAGAAGGGTTTGCAAGGTTTTTATGCTTTGTAAACCCTTTGTCGTGTAATAAAAGTATTACAAGAATGCAACAATGCACTAAAATTTATTGTCATACATCTGGGTGTAGAGCTCCGTATCTTTGCAAATTGCTTTTAAAAAAGCATGTCAAGAAAGTAAAATAAAAAGTATTATGGCTAAACAACAGATTCTTCATTGTTCTTTTTGTGGGAGAAGCAGAGATGAAGTAAAAATATTAATTGCAGGACAGGATGGTCATATTTGTGAGAATTGTGTAGAACATGCAAAAGAAATTATTGGCCAGGAAATTGGTGGTCCCGTCGAAGAGAAGGCTACTTCATCTTACAAACTGACCGTAAAAAAACCAATGGAAATAAAGAAGTTTTTAGATGAGTATGTTATTGGGCAGGACGATGCAAAAAAAATACTTGCTGTAGCAGTTTACAATCATTACAAAAGACTCAATCAAAAATTTGACAACGATGTTGAAATAGAAAAAAGTAACATCATCATGGTTGGTGAAACGGGTACAGGTAAAACTTTACTTGCTAAAACTATTGCTAGAATGCTTAATGTTCCCTTTGCAATTGTAGATGCTACTGTTTTTACAGAAGCAGGGTATGTAGGAGAGGATGTGGAAAGTATGCTGAGCAGATTATTGCAGGCATGTAACTATGATGTTGCCGCAGCTGAAAAAGGAATCGTTTTTATTGATGAAATTGATAAAGTTGCACGTAAAAGCGATAACCCAAGCATAACCAGAGATGTAAGCGGCGAAGGTGTACAGCAAGGACTTTTAAAACTTTTGGAAGGTAGTGAAGTTTTAGTGCCCCCGCAGGGTGGTCGCAAACATCCTGAACAAAAGCTGGTACAAGTTAACACCCAAAATATTCTTTTTATATGTGGAGGGGCTTTTAGTGGTATAGATAAAATTATAGCTCGCAGGGTTAATACAAATGCAATCGGATTTAATGTAAATAAAGATCTTCAGCAGTTTCAGGAAGAGAATTTGCTTCAATATATAAGTGCGCCTGATCTGAAAACATTTGGCTTGATTCCTGAATTACTAGGACGTTTACCAGTTGTTACATATTTAAATCCGTTGGATGCAGAAACGTTGAGCAATATTCTTACAGAACCCAAAAACTCTTTAATTAAACAGTTTACAAAGCTTTTTGAGATAGAGGGCATTTCCTTGACTTTTGAAAAAACTGTTCTTAATTTTATGGTGCAAAAAGCACTTGAATATAAACTTGGTGCTCGGGGTTTAAGGAGCATTTGCGAGAGTATTTTAACGGATGCAATGTTTGAATTGCCAAGCCAAAAAGTAAAGTTTTTCAATGTTACTTTAGAATATGCCCAAAGAAAATTTAATACAAGCAAATTAAGTATGCTTAAAGTAGCATAATAAAATAATATACTTAAGTTAATACTACAACTAAATACAACTTTTTTTAAGTTGTATTTTTTATTTAGCTAAGTTTTTTATTTTTCTTAATTCTTTTAAGATTTTGATTTTGTTGAGTTACAGGCGATTGATATTTTATATTTCCAATTATTTTTAAAAAATAGTTTCATAATACTTTTAAAAAGTTTGGCTACGGAAATATACATCCCTACCTTTGCAATCCGGAAGTAAAAAACGGTGATATTTTCTGAAGAGATTAAGTATAAAAGGAAAAAAGGAAGCAATAATTAAATTAGATTAATAAAAAATAGTTTTATACTTTTGCATCCCGCTATAAAAAAGTGGTGAGGAAATAAGTAGAGAGTAAGATCTTTGAAAGTTTGGAAATAACAGCAACAAAACGAAAGTTTTAGCAGGTAATGTCAGCATAAATAATACAATACAGAATTTGACATTAATTTTCTTGAGAAAATTACAAGTCACGTTCAAACAACTCATTTACAAT
>JANLVW010000046.1:0-1147 GCA_031364205.1 Ferruginibacter sp. | reverse complement strand
AAAACTTTTTTCATTTTGATGCTAAATTCCAAATTGAAGCGACTGCTGTAACCAAAGCTATTTACCATCTTAATGCTATACTGCCGCTTGATATTGTTATAAAAGGTATAATCGAAGTCAAAGATGCGGCGCATTGCAGATTCGATGCTCTTACTCGTAGTTATGTTTATTCCATTTACAACCACAAAAATCCGTTTATGTTTGATAATGCATATTATTATCCTTATCATTTAGATCTTACTGCGTTGCAGGATGCTGCATTATTATTACTTTCCCATACGGAATACCGGAGTTTTGCAAAGAAGAATACACAGGTTTTTACCTATAAGTGTAACATTTTAGAGAGTAATTGGGTTTTAAAAGATGATGTACTAATATATAACGTAACAGGCAATCGATTTTTAAGAGGAATGGTAAGAGGTTTGGTAAGTACTATGTTGTTAGTAGGTAAAGGCAAATACAGCATTGCTGATTTTAAATGTATTCTTGAAAGTGATAATAGTGCTAAAACCGACTTCTCAGCTCCGGCAAAAGGACTTACCCTCTTAAATGTAAAATTTCCACCTGCTATATAAAAAAATTAATTAATTTATTTTAAATCTTTAATCGCTTCTTTTGGAGAATGCATAGAATGTTTTTATTTCTTCAAATTATTTAATCCTTTGTAATGCTTACTACACATGGCATTTAGCAAAACAACAAATTTTTTTATGTTAAAAGTTTGTGTGAGGAAATATTACCCCTTATCTTTGCCTCCCGCCAAACGAAAAAGCGAAAGCTCTTTTTAAATGCCCTTTTATAGTAGTTTCTTTTGGTTCGTTTTAGTTGAAAAATTAAAACAAAATTTGGTAGAATACATTGACTATTATACTTATGCAATCTGAAAAACAGTTAGTGTTTTTTAAAAAAGGGTTATAATTTTTTGAAAATTAAATTAGATTAATAAAAAATAGTTTTATACTTTTGCATCCCGCTATAAAAAAGGGGTGAGAAAATAAGTAGAGAATAAGATCTTTGAAAGTTTGGAAATAACAGCAACAAAACGAAAGTTTTAGCAGGTAATGTCAGCATAAATAATACAATACAGAATTTGACATTAATTTTCTTGAGAAAATTACAAGTCACGTTCAAACAACTCATTTACAAT
>JANLVW010000854.1:0-3976 GCA_031364205.1 Ferruginibacter sp. | reverse complement strand
CCTGATTTAATTAATGAGGGTAATATGGGTTTAATAAAAGCCGCTCAACGTTTTGATGAAACACGCGGATTTAAATTTATTTCTTATGCAGTTTGGTGGATCCGCCAGTCAATTTTGCAGGCTTTGGCCGAACAAGGTCGTTTGGTTCGTTTACCTCAAAATAAAATTGGAACTTACAACAAAGCAAACAAAGCCTACATGGCTTTTGAACAGGAACATGAGCGTGAACCATCCACAGAAGAATTGGCAGAATTGCTGGAAATGAGTGAAACTGAAATCAATAATATATTTCAAAGCAACACCCGTCACACTTCTTTAGATGCACCGGTGCACGAAGCTGAAGATGTTGCTATGGGAGATTTGCTCAAAGGTGGTTCTGAAACAGATGAAGATGTGATGCATGATTCATTGAAAAATGAAATTCGCAGGGTTCTTAAATCTTTAAGCCCGAGAGAAGCAGAAATAGTAAATGCATATTTTGGTTTGGATGGCGAAAATGGAGTTACTATTGAACAGATAGGTCATAAGTATGATCTTACAAAAGAAAGAATTCGCCAGATTAAAGAACGTGCAATTAAACGTTTACAAAAAGCAAGGTATAGTGGGGCTTTAAAGGCTTACTTAGGCTAAATAAATTTTAGAATAATAATTGTCCCTCTGAATTTATTCTTAGAGGGATTTTTTAATTTAAATGTTTACGAAAGAGGTATATAAATTGCCACTAATGTACCTTTCCCCGGAGCGCTGGTAAAATCTACTGTCCCTTTTAAAAACTCCACCCTTGTAAAAATATTTTTTAATCCAATTCCATCTTTGTAAGCAGTTTTATTTACTTCAAATCCTCTACCATTATCTTCGATTGTAGCAGTTATTTCATTTGCTTCTTTTACCAGAGAAATATCCAGCACATTAGCTTCTGCATGTTTAATCACATTGTTTACGCATTCCTGTATAACCCTGTACAGTACAGTTTCAATATTAGAATTAACAGGATCTTCAAAACCTTCGCTGTGTAAATAAACTTTTAATGTTCTGTTATCAAGTTTGTTAATAAATTCATTAATTGCTTCTGATAAATTATTTTTTAGTAGAGCGTTTGGCATCATGTTATGAGAAACTGACCGCACTTCTTTGCAACCCGAATCTACCAGAGAAATAATTTTCTGAAAATATTCTTGCTGCTCTGCTGTTTGAAACTTGGTATAATGTTCATAGGCTGATAAATTCATTTTTGCTGCACTCATGATTTGTCCAACCCCATCGTGTAAGTCTGTAGCAATCCGTTTTCTTTCGGCTTCTTCCGCATCTATCACGGCTTTAACTGCATTATCCTGTTGCAGTAAACTTTCAGCCTGCATTTTAGCTTCCTGCCGCCATTGATACCGGCGGTATTGTGTATATACCAACAGAAATCCTAAAATGACAAATACAATTGCAGCGATCATTATTGTATTTTGAAGTACGATGCGATTCTTTTGTTCAAGAATCGTTCGTTCTTTTTTTTCAGTTTCGTAACGGGTATTTAATTCTTCAATTTTCTTTGTTTTTTCTATATTGAATATACTGTCATTAATAGATGTTTTTAATTTATTGTAATTAAGTGCTTTTTGGTATTCGCCCTGTTCTTCTGCAATTTTTGCGAGCAAATCAAAATTATTTCCTCTTAATTCCGGGTAGCCCATAGTAAAAGCAATACTGTTACTTGTATCAATATATAATTTTGCTTTTATAAATTGCTTAGCTGAGAAATAGGTATTACCAAGATCAGAATAATTCAATGCCACGGAAAGCGCATCACTCATTTGTTTGCGAAAAATCAATGATTGCAATAAATATTTTTCAGCTAAAATAAATTTATTTTGGAGGGTATAAACTCCGGCCAGATTACTTAGTGCATAACAAATGCCTATAGAATCTTTTCTTTTTTCATCAATCATTAAAGAGGCAGTATAACGTCTGGCAGCTTCTTTGTATTTTTCTTGATATTCAAATACTACACCTGATTCGTTGTATATCATTGCCATTCCTGTAGAGTCGTTTAAAGACTCAAAAATTGACATTGCCCTATCATAATTTTGAAGTGATCGGGAAAGATCTCTTGTTTTGCGGTACAGTTTTGCTAAAGCATTGTAGCTGTTAGCTAAATTTTGCTGATCGCCGGATGCCTCAAATATTTTAACTGATGCATAAAAATATTCTGCCGCCTCATTATAATTTCCTTTAAAATAATAAGACTCGCCAATTTGTCTTTTTAATTTCCCTACCACAACAGAATCCCCATTTTTTTTAGCTATTAAAATGCCTTCATTAGCAATATATATTACATCGTCAAAATGCTGTTTACCGGTTGTTTCTCCAAACGCCAAATATGCCTTAATTTTTTTAGAATAGCTTTCACTTTTATGCAAGATTTTAAAACTGTCTTTATTAAATTGACCATTAGATTTTAAGGTACAAAAGAGGCAAAAAAATGTAAAAACAAATATGTTTTTTCTTTTAAAATCTACAACTCTCATTTCATTCAGCAAATTTATCAGCAGTTAATATTCATCTCAAATTTATTTATATTAAACGATTTATTCAAAAAATAATTTATATAAAAATACCCACTGAAGGGTATATATACAAGTTTTATAAAGTTGAATTTTACTGTACACTAAAAAATTTTTATGAAAAAGATATTACTATCAATTACAGTAGCTTTTATAGCGCTGAACAGCATGGCAAACAACATTACAGTAACTGCTGCAACACTGAGCGGACAAAGTTTATCAGCCCACACAGAAGTTGTAAACTTTACTGTGAGTTGGGAAAACAGTTGGCACACATCCATCAACGAAAGTAATTATGATGGAGCTTGGATTTTTGTAAAGTTTAGAAGACTTACAGGTACCGGTGATTGGCGGCATTGCACTTTAACTGCTGCTACTGTTGGGACAGGGACACCAGGAATATTGACTGTACAAAACGATTTAAAAGGTGCATTCATTAACCGAAATGCAGATGGAATTGGGAATGTAAGTTTTACAGGTAACCAGTTAGTATGGAATTACGGTGCAGATGGTGTGGCTGATAACGAAACTGTAGAAATAAATGTATTTGGTTTAGAAATGGTATATATACCAACCGGTGCTTTTCAATTAGGTAGTGGTGGTAATGAATTTTATAATTTTCAAACAGGGCCAACAGCAGCTGCAGGAACAAATTCTGTACCTTACAAAGTAACTAACGCAGCTATTACCTTTGGAAGTACAGCTGGCAATTTAAATACAAGCGGAAATGGGCCTACAACCGGTACCCTCCCGTCAGCTTACCCAACGGGTTACAATGCATTCTGGATAATGAAATATGAAACAACCCAGCAGCAATACGTAGATTTTTTAAATCACTTGGATCTTATACGTGCAAACACAAATAATACTCCGGGTATTTTTACAGGAACTCACCCAAACCTAATAGCTCCGCAACCTGAAAGAACTGTGAGTACTATTAATTCTCAAAGACTTGCTGCCTTGGCTGACTGGAGCGGCTTGCGCCCTTATACTGAAATGGAGTTTGAAAAAATATGCAGAGGTGCTAATATACCTCCGCTGCCTAACGAATATGTTTGGGGCAGTACCACAATTAGTCCGTTAGTATCTGTTTCAAATCTCGGGTTAACCAATGAAGCTGTTAGCACGCCTTCAACTGCAAATACGAATATTGCAGGTAGTTTTAGTGCTGGTACTTTAACCAGAGCAGGTATTTTTGCAAGAGCAACCTTATCTACAAGAGAATTAAGTGGCTCTTCTTATTACGGGGTAATGAATATGGCCGATAACGCATTAGAAGTTTGTATTAATACAGTAAACGCTACAGGGCTTGCTTTTGACGGCAGCATAAATGGCGATGGGTACCTTAATGCAACCGGGAATACTGATATAACCAATTGGACAAATTCTCTTTCATACGGATGGCGTGGAGGTGCTTACAACAG